>CALCBQ010000140.1 GCA_937897215.1 uncultured Clostridia bacterium
CGCATACTCTGTAATTCTCAAGTACCAAACATCCTTTGATTTCTGAACAACATCGCTATGACAAATGTCGCACTTACCGCCTTGTGAGTCTTCATTTGAAAGAACAACCTTACAAGATGGGCAGTAGTTAACTAATGTCTTATCACGGAAAGCAAGTCCGTTTTCAAACATTTTAAGGAAAATCCACTGTGTCCATTTATAGTATTTATCGTCAGTTGTATCAACTACTCTTGAATAGTCGAATGAGAAACCAACGCGTTTTAACTGACTTGTGAACTTTTCAATGTTCATATCAGTAACTTTTCTTGGATGAATACCTGTTTTGATTGCATAGTTTTCAGTTGGAAGACCGTATGCGTCAAAACCGATTGGGAAAAGCACATTGTAGCCTTGGAGTCTGCGTTTTCTTGAAACTACTTCAAGGCCTGAGTATGCCTTGATATGACCAACGTGCATACCTGCACCTGATGGGTAAGGGAATTCAACAAGACCATAAAATTTTGGCTTGTCAGAATTATCCTGTGCCTCAAAAACTTTTGCTTCTTCCCATTTCTGTTGCCACTTTTGTTCGGTAGCTTTAAAATCGTAATTCATATATATAACCTTCTTTAAAGAGATTTTTTACTTATTAATTTTTATTCTGTAACAATATTGCTGATGTCGTATTCTTTTGCGTCGCCCCAAAGATGTTCAAGACTATAGAGTTCTCTTTGGTCTGGTGTGAAAAGATGAACAACTACTGTTCCGTAGTCGAGAAGTATCCAGCCAGTTGATTTACCCTCAACATGCTTTGGCTCAACGCCTTGTTTTGTAAGTGTATCCTGAACTTCGTCAGACAATGCACGAATATGAGTGCCTGAAGTACCTGTTGCGATTACAAAATAATCGGCAACTGATGTAAGTTCAGTAATTTCAAGTGATTTTATATTAGTTGCTTTCTTGCTGTCAAGTGTAGCAACGATATTTTTCATTAATTCTGTTCTGTCCATATTATTTAATAATCCTTTCTGCAAGAAAATTAAATGCTTTAACTGTATCAATGTGTATAGGTCTGCATTTTTTTGCATTGTCTTCAATAGTGAACGAAAGTCCACGAAGACAAGTTTTATCAAGACTTTTTTCTGCTAACGCTCTCACTTCTAAAATATCAGGGTATTCGCGGTCTTCTGAAGTTAAATCCGCCACATAAATAATTTTTTCAAGTAGCGACATATCTTCTTTACCCGTTGTATGCCAACGAACTGCCGAAAGAATGTCTTTGTCAGTAACATTCAACTCTTTTCGAAGAAAAACTTCGCCCGCAATAGCGTGAAGAGTAACTGTAATGTTTTTTTCGCTTTCCGTTAAAAACTGCCCGTCATTTTCAATAAGTTCAAGCATCTTCTCAGGTGGTTCATATCTCATAATATCATGAATAAGACCTGCCGTATATGCTTTTTCTGCATCTCCACCGAAAATTTCAGCTAAATGCTTGGCTTGTTCAGCAACACAAATTGAGTGATACAACCTTTGTGGTGTTAAACGGGTTTTAAGAATTTCAAGAAATTCAACGTTTCTTTCTGTATCCATAAAGTTTATGAGTCTCCATATATTCAATGATTTCCGGGTCAACTATACCGTAAAGGCTACGCTCGTCGGCAATTCTTTCTCTGATTTCACTTGAACTTACCTCGTAAGCATCAAGGAGTGAGATATGTATATTCTTACCGTCAAGTTTTGGCATATACACGCCTAATTTTTCGAAAGCGTAAGCACGAAGGGACTGAATGTTTTCGTCAGTATTTCTTGATGCAACACAAACTGTGCATTTTTCAAGAATTTCTTTATGCTTGTACCACTTATGGAAGATAAGAAACATATCTGACCCGATAATCAAATACAATTCGTCATTAGGATATTTTTTCTTTAATTCTTCAATGGTATAAATTGTGTAACTATCAGACTCTCTGTCCATTTCCATAGTGCTGATTTCGTACTTTGGGTTTTTGAAAGCGATTTTACACATAGCAAGACGGTCGCGATTATCTGCTAAATCATCACAACGCTTATGTGTAGGGAGTTTATTTGGAATAATAAGAACTTTGTCAAGTTCTAACTCCTCTGTCATTTTTTCAATCATTCTTGCGTGTCCCTTATGTGGGGGATTAAATGTTCCGCCGAAAATACCTATTTTCATAATTATTTTCTTCCTTTATTTTTTGCTTTCTTTTCGTCCTTATGAAGTTCAGGGTTATAACGATAGAAAATCATACTGCCACCAATTACACCAACGCAATCACTATTAGTTGCCTCTGCTAACTTCTGTGCAATTTCTTTTGGTTTTTCAGGGCTTGTTTCTAAAAGCACTTTAATTTTAATAAGTTCGCGTGCTTTAAGTGCATCATCAGTTTGCTTGATAAGGGCATCTGAAATTCCGCCTTTACCTACCTGAAATAATGCTTGAAGGCCGTTTGCCTGACCTCTCCAATATGCTCTTTCTTTGCTTGTCATATTATTCTCCTTTTATAGTTAACAAGTCTAAAATGTAAATCCTAATTTTGACAAAATCAACATTGATGGTGGCATAAGTATTCCAACCACACCGAAAAAAATATACCAGTTATCTATTTTTATTCGAAGTTTAATCTGTTTGTTAAATCTTTTTGCTTTGAGCAAAAACCATAATGGCATGTGATATATTTTGCGCGTTCCCTGAATACATAATATTTCTGTATATGCAAAACTTGTGGGAGTTAAATTTTTTCCAGGCATTTCAGGAGTATAAAACTTAATTTCAGTAATATCGTTCCAATCAATAAAGTGTTTCTTTGTATAAACACCCTCATCAGTTAAAACTGCAACTATTTCTCCAAAAAAATTCAAGTTGAGAATTGATAAGATTGAAAATATTAAAATAGGTTGAAATAACAATTTGATAATAATTAGTGTATCTTCTTTGACTTCAACACCTAAATCCAACAAGATATTCAACACATAAATACATCCTATAGACCACAAAACTAAAATCAAAAACACAAAACACAATACTAAAATTGTAAAGCACCATTGTCTTCTCATTTTTATGCCACGAATATCTTTTAATTCACACCCTGTCATAAAATTCCCCTTGTCAACAGGACATTGAGTCGTCCCCTACAAATTATAAATATTTCGGTAATTCTTCTACAAATTTTCTAAGCGCGTTTCCACGGTGGCTGACTTTATCTTTTTCTTCTGCTGAAAGTTCGCCGAATGTTTTGTCACCTACAAGGAATACAGGGTCGTAACCGAAACCGCCGTTACCTTGTACTTCGTGTGCAATTACTCCTTCACAAGTGCCACGGACTGTGAAACTTCTGCCGTCAGGGAAACAACAACATACACAACTTACAAATCGTGCATTTCTTTCACTATCAGGAACATCTTTCAAAAGTCCTAAAAGCTTTTCGTTGTTTTTAGCATCATTTCCGTGTTCGCCACCGAAACGGGCAGAATAAACACCAGGCGCACCGTCAAGAAAGTCAACCATAAGCCCTGAATCGTCTGCCACACAGACCATTCCGCTTTCTTTACAACCACTGTCTGCCTTTAAGAAAGCGTTTTCTTCAAATGTAGTGCCTGTTTCTTCTACATCTGAAAGTTCAATACCTGCCATATCAGCAGTAAGTACATTTATTCCTAATGGGGCAAGAATTCTTTGTAATTCTGCCTGTTTTTTCATATTATGAGTTGCGATTAAAAAGTCCAAAGAATCCCCTTCTCTTCTTTTCTTCTTTTGGTTCGGAGTCAGATGTTATCTCTTCTTCCTCTTCCAATCCTGTGTCATCTGTTTCGGGAGTTTCTTCAACTGTTCCACCGTTTTCATCGGTGTTTTCTTCTTGTAAAAGATTTTCATCAATGTTTTCGTGTTTTTCTTGACTCTCTTTACTAATTTCAAGTTGAATATCCTCCTCTTCTTTATAATCAATCTTATCAAACAAGCCGTCTGCAAATGCCTCCGGTTTGAACGGTTGCAAGTCGTCAATCTGTTCGCCTACGCCAATAAACTTAACCGGAATACCAAGTTCGTTCTTAATTGCGAGTACCACACCACCACGAGCAGTACCGTCAAGCTTTGTAAGTACAATACCTGTAATATCGGCAACACTCTTAAATTCACGAGCCTGATTAACTGCATTCTGACCTGTTGTTGCATCAAGAACTAAAAGCACTTCACGGTCAGAATATGGTAATTCACGGTCAATAACGCGGTAAATCTTATTAAGCTCGTCCATAAGATTTTTCTTGTTATGAAGACGACCTGCGGTATCAATAATGATGATTTCGCTATCTCTTGCCTTTGCAGCACTGATTGTATCAAAAACTACTGCAGCAGGGTCTGCACCCTCTTTATGCTTAATAATATCAACGCCTGAACGGTCTGCCCAGATTTGCAACTGGTCAATAGCAGCAGCACGGAAAGTATCAGCAGCACCGAGAATTACGCTCTTGCCCTGCGCTTTATACATAGCAGCCATTTTACCGATTGTTGTTGTTTTACCAACACCGTTAACACCGATAACGAGAATGATTGATGGCACTGTAATAAGCCCCATATCTTCGCCACCATAAAGCATTTCAGCAACGATTGTTTTAATCTGTTTGCGGATTGCCTCAGAGCCTTTTATTTTACCTTTTGAAACTTCTTCACGAAGTTTTTCTGTAATTTCTACGGCGGTTGTAACACCAACGTCGCCCATAACAAGAATTTCTTCAAGTTCGGTATAAAGGTCGTCAGTTACCTCGTCGAAGCTATCGAGCATATCGTCAATAGCTCCTGCCATTTTATTTCTTGTCTTTGTAAGACCAAAATTGATTTTTTTGAAAATTCCCATAGGTAATATCCTTTCATAAGAGAATTATGCCTTCCCCTTGAGGGGCGCGAGCGTCCAGTGGACGCTGAATTAGCGCTGTCTGAGCCGGCAGGCGAGTAATGAAGGGGGACCGCTTGCGGTGGATGAGGTGGAAATTAACGGATACTTCGTATCCTACACCTCATCAGTCGCTTCGCGACAGCTTCTCCTCAAGGAGAAGCCAAATATTAAGCGAGACCTAATTTACGAGCCATTTCGGCTGTTTGAAGTTCAAGTATCTTTGATACGCCTTCTTCTTGCATTGTAACACCATAAAGCATATCTGCTTCTTCCATTGTGCCACGACGATGTGTAATAAGAATGAACTGTGTATTCTTTGTCATTCGTCTTACATACTGAGCGTAACGGACAACGTTGACATCGTCAAGGGCTGCTTCAACTTCGTCGAAGATTACGAACGGAGCAGGTGTAACTTTAAGAATTGCGAAGAGAAGTGCAATTGCTGAAAGTCCCTTTTCGCCACCTGAAAGCAAGTTGATATTCTGAACATTTTTGCCCGGTGGTTGAACTTTGATTTCAATATCACATTCAAGAACATTCATTTCGTCTTCAAGAATAAGTTCGGCTTTACCGCCACCGAACAATTCTGCAAAGGTTTCAGAGAATGCCACATTGATTTTCTGGAACTGTTCACGGAACTGAACGCTCATATTTGTTGTAAGCTCGTCAATAAGTTTAATAAGCTCTGCCTTTGATTTTTCAACATCGCCAATCTGCTCTGACATAAATTCATAGCGTTCAGATACTTCCTTGTATTCGTCAATAGCAGAAACGTTTACTGAGCCGAGTCCGCGAATTTCGTTCTTTAATGCTGAAAGACGAGTTCTTGCTTCGCCAATATTCTCGATTACAATTTCAAGTGCGATTGCCTCACGACGAGTAAGTTGATATTCGTCATAAAGTTTTGAATTGTACTCTTCATACTCGTTAAGCATTGATGCTTTACGCTCTTCAAGACGAGCAAGTTCGCCACTGACTCTTTCACGCTCGGAACTTTTTTCTTTTTCAAGATTACGAAGGTCTGTATTTTCTTTTTCAAGATTTGCGCGAGCTTCAAGCAAGTCGTCAACATCTGTTTTTGCATTGCCACACTGTTTGCGAAGTTCTTCAGCAGATGCGCGAAGACTTTCAATATCTTTTGTAAGCCAGATGTTTTTATTCTTGAACGCTTCAATTTCTGCATCAAGTTCTTCAAGACGATTATTATGTGAGCCCTTAAGAATATTAAGACGACGAATATTATCGTCAGCAGATTCCATATCTTTCTGGAATCCTAACATTTCAAGACGAATTTGCTCTGCTTTTTGTGAAAGTTCTTCACGAACAGTCGCAAGACTTTCTCTATCGCCACTAACTGCTTCAAGACTCTTTTCTTTTTCTGCAATTTCGCTGTTGAGTTTTTCAACTGTTTCGCGAGCAGTAATACTATCTGCATTGATTTTTTCAATACGACCTTCAAGTATTTTTTCTTCTTCAAGTAATTCTTTTACGCCACCAGAAGATGATTCATATTCACTTTCTGCGAGTTTGTATTCTCCTTCAAGTCGGATTTTCTCTTCGTTAGCAGAAAGAATATCGCCCTCAATACCGTTAAGGTCAGCAACTGCAGATGCCAAATCTTCTGAAAGCATTTTTTCTTGAATGCTAAGATTATTCTTTTTATCTTCAAGGTCTTTGACAGATGCGCGAAGTTTTTCAATCTCATTTGAGCGTGAAAGCATACCCACGCCTTGTGCTTTACTACCACCTGTCATTGAGCCGCCTGCATTGATAACCTGACCGTCAAGAGTTACAATCTTGAAACGGTTTTTGTATTTCTTCGCAATAGTAATTGCAGAATCCATATCTTCACAGACAACTGTTTTACCGAGAAGATTTTCGATAATATCTTTATATTTTTTATCGGTAGTAACAAGGTCAGATGCAATACTTACAAATCCAAAGCAATCGTCTAAATCTTTTTCGTCAAGACTTCTTGGTTTAATTGCTGTAAGTGGCAAGAATGTTGCACGACCACCACGAGTTTCTTTGAGGAATGCAATTGCACGTTTTGCATCAGTTTCGTTATCGACAATCACATTCTGAAGTGCTACTCCAAGTGCAGTTTCAACTGCAACTGAATATTTATCTTTAACGGTAATAAGTTGTGAAAGTGGTCCGTGGATACCATTTAATGCGCCACGCTTACTCTCTTTCATAACGCTACGAACTGAACCCTGATAACCCTCCATATTCTTTTCAAGGTCATCAAGCACACGAATACGCTCGTTCTTGCGTTCAATTTCAGTATCAAGAGCGAGGATTTCTGCTTTGATTTTTTCGCTTTTTTCTGTTCTTGTCTGAACTTTAATGCGATAACCCTCAATTGCGTTTTTCAATCCGTCAATCTTTTCGTTACATTCGTCTAACGCTTTTTGTGCATTATTTTTCTTTTCTTCTAACGCTAAAACCGTATCACGACGATTGCCTAAAAGGTCAGCAATAGCAGTAATTCTTGTCCTGATTTCTTCAATCTGTGAACTTGCAGTCTCACTTATAACACGATTGTCCGCAAGAGTAACTGTAAGAAGTGAAATTTCTTTTGAAAGCTCTGCTGCAATAGTTGCAAATTCGTTGTTTTCAACCTGTAATTTTTCGATTTCGTCAATTTGTGCCTGAAGTTTAATATTTGCTGCATCAAGACCTGCCTGTGCTTTTGCTTTCTGCTCTTCAGTTTCAAGAATTTGTGCATCAATATCGGTTTCGTCTGCATTTGCAGTAAGTTTATCTTTTTCTAATCTTTCAATTGACTCGTTATTATGAGCAATTGAGTTTTCATAAACTTTTGCCTGTGCTTCAAGTTCTGCTGCCTGTTCTTCAAAATGAGAAGTTGAACCACGAATTTCTTCAATCTTAACATTGATTTCGTGAGTTTTCTCAATAATGCCATTCATTTTCTGCTCAATTTCTTCAAGCTGTTTTTGAGCATCTTTATACTGAACAGATGCAATATCGATTTTTCTGTCTTGCTCTTTTAATTTTTCTTGAGTTTTTTCAATGTTATGTAACCAGATGCCAATTTCAAGATTTTTTCTTTCTTCGGCAAGCACTAAAAACTTCTGCGCCTTTTCGCTTTGAGTTTTAAGAGGCCCTACTCTGGATTCAAGTTCAGTTAAAATATCGCGAAGTCGAACAAGATTTTCTTCAGCTTGTCCTAATCTTTTGAGTGCATCATTTCTTCTGTAACGGAAGTGCGAAATACCTGCTGCTTCTTCAAACATTTCACGGCGTTCCCCTGATTTTGAAGAAATGAGTTCTGCAATTTTGCCTTGGCTGACCATTGAATAACCATCACGGCCAAGACCTGTATCCATAAACAACTCGTTAATATCGCGAAGTCGTACATTTTCGCCATTAATTTTATATTCACTGTCGCCACTTCTGTAAAAGCGACGGGTAATGTTAACTTCGTCTTTATCACAGTTAAGAGTGCGGTCAGCGTTATCAAGACAGAGTGTTACCTCCGCAAAACCAGTTGCCTTGCGAAGTTTTGTACCACTGAAAATAACATCTTCCATTTTTGAGCCACGAAGACTCTTTGTTGACTGTTCGCCAAGCACCCAACGGACAGCGTCAGAAATGTTACTTTTACCACTACCGTTAGGACCAACAACACCTGTTATTCCCTTATTAAATTGAAGTACTGTTTTATCGGGACAAGACTTAAATCCCTGCATAGTAATTGACTTTAATATCATTCTAAAACCTCAACTTCAATGTGAAATTCTTCTAAATTTTCTTTACCCTTTATTATACAATGAAATCCTTGATTTTTCAATGCTTTTTCGTTTCTTTTCTGCTGTCCTTTTGCCTTACTGAGTACTTTTTTATTCACATAAATCACATATTCACGATTTTTGTCTTTGCCTGCTAATTTTTCAAGGATTTTTTCTAAATAAATGTGTCCTTCACAAAGCTCCCGAAAGGCCGGATGGTACGCTCCACCAATCATATCACTTTCAACTGTTTCACTACTGTGAAGACCTAATTTTATGACTTTTATATTGTTTTCTTCAAACATCTGCAAAAGCTTTGCACAGAATGGTGCAGTTTCTTCTGCTGTTGGGGCTATATATTCGCCCATTTCTTGCAAACAACCCAAATGAGTATTTTTAAGTACTACGGTTGGGTAAATACGCACGGTATTTGGCTTTAATTTTACAATTTCGTTTGCAGTATATTCATCTTTCAGGAAATCGCTTTTATAAAGACCCGTCATCATCTGAAGACCTAACTCAAATCCATAATCCTTTATAAGTGCAGATGCTTTTTGCACATCTTCTGCCGTATGCCCTCTGCGATTAGCGATTAAAACATCATCACACATGCTTTGCGCACCTAATTCAATGGCAGTTACACCATAGTTTTTAAGAGTTAAAAGTATGTCTTCGCTGATACAATCAGGGCGTGTTGACACGCGAATTCCTCTAAAATTATATGTATCTAAAAAATGCTTTGCGGCGGTTAAAAGAGATAGCATATAATCCCTTTCAATCGCCGTAAAACTACCACCGAAGAATGCAATTTCAGTATTCTTTGGGTCAACATTATATTCAATTGCAATCTTTACTGCGTTTTCTACATCCAAGGGTGTTGCAGGGACAACTTTTCCACTAATTGCCCTTTGATTACAAAAACTGCAATCATTAGGACACCCCTTATGAGGCACAAAAACGCTTATATTGCTATGACTCATAACCCCATTAACTCCAATGCAGATTTTGCTGCTTGTTGCTCTGCTTTTTTCTTGCTACTGCCTTTGCCTGTACCAATAACATTACTATTCATATGAATTTCAACAATGAATTCTTTGTTATGGTCAGGGCCACTTTCTCCAACTACAACATACTCAAATTTTTCAGTTGGATTCTGTTGTAAAACCTCTTGGAGAGTACTCTTATAATCTTTGAAAACAGGTTTAGTCTCTGTTGCAACTTCGATAAATGGCAACACAAATTTTCTTGCGCACTCAATTCCGCCGTCGAGATAAATTGCCGCGATAAGCGCTTCAAAAGCATCAGAAACAACTGATGGACGTTGTCTGCCACCGGTATGCTCTTCGCCTTTGCCCAATAAAATCATATCGCCAAGTCCGATTTCTTCTGCATAGCCAAAAAGAGTTTTTTCACAAACTGCATAAGCGCGTTTTTTAGTGAGTTCACCCTCTTTTTTATCACGATAATGCTCAAAAAGATACTCAGCAGTAATGAAGCCCAACACAGAGTCGCCTAAAAATTCAAGACGCTCGTTGTCAAGTCCTGTGCCTTTTTCATTAGCGTAAGATGAGTGAGTCAACGCTCTTTTAAGAAGATTTTTATCTTTAAATTCATATCCGATTTTCTTCTGGAAATCAGTCATTTTTTACACCTTTGCTTTTTTCAGGCTCTCCATTCCTCGTTGAGCCAACATCATATATCTTTCTTGTTTGTCGCGGATTTTTTCGGGAAGTGGTGGTAACACACCAAAGTTTGCCCCCATAGGTTGAAAATTTTTAACGCTTTCATCACTGATATAGCGTGAAAGTGCGCCAATCATTGTATCTTCAGGAAGAATTACTGTTTCTTCGCCTTTTAATCTCTTCGCAAGGTTTAACCCCGCCATAAGGCCACTTGCGGCAGATTCCATATAGCCCTCAACACCTGTAATTTGTCCACCAAAGAAAATGAGAGGATTGCTACGCAAACTGAAGTCCCCGTTAAGAAGCCGAGGGGAATCAATAAATGTATTTCTGTGCATTACACCGTAACGGACAAACTCTGCATTTTTAAGAGCCGGGAACATACTGAATACTCGTTTTTGTTCGCCGAATTTAAGATTTGTCTGAAATCCCACAAGATTATACATTGTGCCGTCTTTGTTCTCTTTACGAAGTTGAAGATTAGCCCAAGGTCTGTGCCCTGTGCACGGGTCAGTAAGACCTACGGGTTTAAGAGGACCATATCGCATTGTATCTTTACCGCGACTTGCCAAAACTTCGATTGGCATACAACCCTCATAAACATCTTTTCGCTTATCAAAAGAATGAGTTTCAGCACTTTCAGCATTTATAATTGCTTCATAAAACGCTTCATACTCCTCTTTATTCATAGGGCAGTTTATATAATCGTCTGCGCCACCACGGTCATAACGAGACTGTGTAAAGGCACAAGTCATATCAATACTGTCAGCACTGACAATAGGTGCCGCTGCATCGAAGAATGAAAGTCCGTTACCACACATTTTTCGTATTGTTTCTGACAAAGAGTCGCTTGCTAATGGTCCTGCACAGATTACTGTGCCGTCATAACCCTCTGGTAACTCTGTAACCTCTTTTTCGATTACAGTTATATTTTCATCCCTTTTGATTTTTTCAGTAATAATTCTTGAAAACTCATAACGGTCAACAGCTAATGCTCCGCCTGCTTCAACCTTACATTCATAAGCAGTTTCAACACAAATTGAGCCCAGATACGCCATTTCGTGTTTGAGAAGTCCCGCCGCAGAGTTAAGACGCTCTGCTTTTAATGAGTTTGAGCACACAAGTTCGGCAAGAGTATCTAATTTATGGGCAGGGGATTTTTTATGTGGCTTCATTTCAAACAAATCCACTTTTATACCGTTTCGGGAAAGTGCTTTTGCGCACTCAACACCCGCAAGACCGCCGCCGATAACAGCAACTTTCATTTATGCTTCCTCTTTTGTCTTTCTTTTTCTTTCTGCTTTCTTTTCGAATCCGCAACCTTCGTTAAGACATGAAAGCATTCCGCCCTTTTTCTTAAACAAGTATTTACCACACTGTGGGCAGGTTTCGTCGGTTGGTTTATCCCAAGTCATAAAGTTGCATTCAGGGTAATTGCCACAACCGTAGAAAGCATAACCTTTTTTAGTTTTCTTTTCGATAACCTTGCCACCACAAACAGGGCAAGTTGCCTTTGTTTCAAGAACAAGTGGCTTTGTGTTTTTACATTCAGGGTATCCAGGACAAGCAAGGAATTTGCCAAAACGACCTGATTTGATTACCATATTTCTGCCACATTTATCGCAAGGAATATCGGTTTCGTCTTCTTTAAGTTTGATTTTTTGACCTTGCATATCAACCTTTGCCTTTGCAAGTGTTGCTTCAAAGTCGCCATAGAAATCGTGAAGCATCTGAATATAATCAGTCTTACCGTTTTCAACATCATCAAGTTGAGATTCCATACCTGCAGTAAATTTAACATTTACGATTTTAGGGAATTTATCTTTAAGAAGATTTGTTGTTGTTTCGCCAAGTTCAGTCGGCTTAATCTGTTTCTGTTCACGGACAACATATTCGCGCTGTGTGATTGTTGAAAGAATTGAAGCATAAGTTGAAGGACGACCCACACCTGTTTCTTCAAGAGTTTTAATAAGTGATGCTTCTGTGTAGCGTGCAGGTGGTTGTGTGAAGTGCTGATTACCTGTAAGCTCTTTAAGTTTAATTGCATCGCCCTCACAGATTTTTGGTAATGTACCTTCATCTTCGCCCTCTTCATCAGTACCGGCAACATAAAGACAAGTATAACCGTCAAAGCGTACTGAATAGCCGTTTGCATTAAACACTACATATTTACCCTGCGTTTTATCAGTTTCATTTGCACCGTGAATCTCTGCTTTAACTGTATCCTGAACACAATTTGCCATAAGAGATGCCATAAAGCGTTTCCAGATAAGGTTGTATATTTTATACTGTTCAGCTGTAAGGCTAGATTTTGCCTTTTCAGGAGTCAAGTCCATCATAGTAGGACGGATTGCTTCGTGGCCATCTTGTGCATTCGCTTTTGTCTTATAATATCTTGGTTTTTCAGGAAGATATTCTGCACCAAAAGTATTCTTGATAAATTCGTTACCTGCGGCTCTTGCTTCTTCTGAAATACGAAGAGAGTCAGTTCTCATATAAGTGATAAGACCTGTTGAGCCGATACCCTGAACATCAACACCTTCATAAAGTTCCTGTGCAACTTTCATTGTTTTCTTTGCCTGGAAATTGAGTTTACGAGATGCTTCCTGTTGAAGTGTTGAAGTTGTGAAAGGTGGTGCAGGTTGACGATTGCGAACACCTTTTTTAACTGAAACTGCTGTGTATTCTGCACCTTCAAGACGAGCTAAATACTCATCTGACTGTTCTTTATTTGTAATTTTAACTTTACCTGTTTCGTCCCCTGTAAATGTTGCTACGAATGCTTTTCTTGATGACGGAGCAAGCATTTTAGCATCAAGAGTCCAGTACTCTTCAGGCACAAATGCACGAATTTCTTCTTCACGGTCAACAACAAGGCGTACTGCAACTGACTGCACACGGCCTGCAGACAATCCGCGACGGATTTTCTGTGAAATAAATGGGCTGAGCATATAACCAACAAGGCGGTCAAGAATTCTTCTTGCCTGTTGAGCGTTCACAAGGTCAATATCAATTTTTTCTATATTCTCTATACCCTTTGTAACACTGTTTTTATTGATTTCGTTAAATTTTACTCTGTTAAGGTCATTCAAATCAAGACCGAGTAACGTTGCCAAGTGCCATGAAATAGCTTCTCCTTCACGGTCAGGGTCGGCTGCGAGATAAACTGCTTCGCTTGCCTCAACCTTTTCCTTGAGCTCCTTGACAAGTTTTTCCTTGCCTTTTATAAGAGCGTATTTGGGAGCAAAATTGTTCTTGACATCAACGCTGAGCTTTGCCGCAGGCAGGTCTCTGATATGTCCCTTTGAAGCGACAACCTCAAAATCCTTGCCGAGATATTTCTTGATTGTATTCGCCTTTGCAGGCGACTCAACGATAACAAGCTTTGACATTTAGGTTATTCTCCTGTCGATATATATTTAAAATTTAACATTAAACTATCTGATAACATTTGCCTTCCGTCGCTTCAATAAGGTTCTCCATTTCGAGAATCATCAGCGCAGAAAGCACTCTCGGGGCAGGTATGCCCGTCATTGCGCAGATTTCATCTGCGTGAATCGGTTCATTTTTAAAAACTCCGTAGACCGCCGCAGAATCGGGGTCAAGGTCAGCCGAAGGTTCTTTTTTGATTTTTACAACAGCGGTTTCCTGCTTTTCTCCAATAAAAGTCAGCCTGACCTGCCTTGAAAAATCCTTATCCGTCATCTCAGGTATCTGCGCATCGAGATTGAGCCTTTCGGGATAAACCATCGCATATCCGTAAAGGATGTCAGCCGCGCAGGTCACAACACTTGCTCCGTCACGGATAAGTCTGTTGACACCCGTATATGCGCTGCTCAGAATACTGCCGGGAATTGCAAAAACGTCCCTGCCCTGCTCGTTGGCATTGCGTGCGGTAATCAGCGAGCCGCTTCTTTCCCCTGCTTCAACCACAAGCACGCCCATGCTTATGCCCGAAATAATTCTGTTTCTTTCGGGGAAGCTGTGTCTCGTAACGCCCATAAGCGGAGGATATTCCGTAACAAGTGCGCCCGACCTGCTGATTCTCCTTCTCAGACTCTCGTTTTCCCTGAGGTAGCCGCAGCCGAGACCGCAACCCATCACGCAGATTGTTTTGCCGTTTGCCTGAAGTGCTCCTTCGTGTGCGGCGCTGTCGATTCCGAGTGCGCCGCCGCTGACGATAACGGCATTC
>CALCBQ010000141.1 GCA_937897215.1 uncultured Clostridia bacterium
TGGTTTCAACACGGTTGTGCAAGAAATAAACCTGACCGCCACGGCGAAGCTCTTTCTCCATAGCCTCACAAAGCAAGGGGAGATTATGCTCAACCACATAGGTCTGTACGGGGAAACGGTCAGACGGTGCTTCTTCAATAACCGACATATCGCGAATTCCCGACATTGCCATATTAAGTGTGCGAGGGATGGGCGTTGCCGAAAGAGTGAGTACATCAACACCGGGGAACTTTTCTTTGATTTTCTCTTTTTGAGCAACGCCAAAGCGCTGTTCTTCGTCAACAATCAAAAGACCTAAATCTTTGAATTTTACCTTTTTCGCAATAAGTGAGTGAGTACCCACAATAATATCAATAAATCCCGAGTTTACGCTCTTTATGATTTTTGTCCGTTGCGTTGGTGTACGGAATCGTGAAAGCATTTCAATTTCAACGGGGAATCCGTCAAATCGTTTCATAAGTGTCTGATAATGCTGAAGTGCAAGAATAGTTGTAGGCACAAGTATTGCACACTGTTTTCCGTCTGCAATACACTTGAATACTGCGCGCAGTGCCACTTCAGTCTTGCCAAAACCAACGTCGCCACAAAGAAGGCGGTCCATTGGGTATGGCTTTTCCATATCATTCTTGATTTCATCAATACTGCGCAACTGGTCGCCTGTTTCTTCAAACTCAAATTTTCGTTCAAAGTCTGACTGCATATCAATATCAGGGGAGAATGCAAAGCCCTCTGTGTGCATACGCTCTGAATAAAGCTTGATTAACTGGTCCGCCATGTCTTTAACTGCAGAGCGGACTCTTGACTTTGATTTTTCCCAGTCTGTACCACCAAGTCGATTAAGTTTTAGCGCTTTACCGTTATCTTCGTGAGGACCAATATATTTTGACACCAAATCAAGTTGAGTTACGGGTACATAAAGCACATCGCTTTTCGCGTACTTGATTTTAATGTAGTCTTTTATAATTTTGTTTGCCTCAAGTTGAGTAATTCCGTCAAAAATACCTATACCGTGAATAGCGTGAACAATGTAATCTCCTTTACGCAATTCATCAAGTGAATGTATAGTGTCTTTTGCCTTAAAGCCCGAATTTTTGCGACGAGTTTTCGATTGATATACTTTTGAATATGTGAATACGTAAAACTTGTCGCGTGGGTATGAAAAACCTGATGTAAGTGAGCCGGGGAGTACAGACACTGCACCTTTTGGGAAATCTGCAGGGACTAAAGGAAAATAAACAGAAACAATGTTCTCGTCATTAAGTGTTTCTGCAAGGTTTTTCGCACTCTTTTCAGTACCTGCAAATACAACAATGCGAGTATCCTTTTTAAGTATTGGTTCAATATCCTCTATAAGCACATCAAGTTTGCCGTTCCAGATAGGCAAACTGCCACCATTGAATGTGGTAAGTGATTTAACAGGAGTATCAAAACTACCACGGGCAAAGTTGTCAATATAAGTGAAACCAAGTTCTGTATATTTTTCAACTAACTCGTTGAATGTAAGGGTAAATTTGTCAAGCCCTTTGCAAAGAATACCATCTTCAACTGAAGATTTAATATCTTCAAGTAAAAGTTTTTGTGAAGCGCCCAATTTTTCTTTGATTCCACCTGTTTCAAATGCGAAAAATACATAGTTTTCTGCATAATCAAAAATTGTGGCAGGGGAGTATATAAGTGGCATATATTTGTCAGCAGAGCCCACTTTTAATCCGTCGCGGAGTCGGTCAATATCTGCATAAAGTTTTTCACGGATTATATCTGTTTTTTTGCCACGGATTGAAGATGCTAACTTCTCGATTTTTTCAATTAAAGAGTCAGGCTCATCAATAATTATTTCTTTTGATGGTGCAATTAAGATTTCATCAATATTCATTGTTCTTCTTTGACTCTGCACATCAAAACGACACATAGTGTCAACTGTATCGCCCCATAATTCAATACGCACAGGCTCATCATCGTCTGGCGAGAAGAAGTCAACAATACCACCACGGCAAGAAAATTGACCAACGCCCTCAACTGCATCAACACGAGTGTAACCTGCACAGTTAAGTGAAATAAGAATATTTTCAAGTTTTGTTTCTTCGCCTTTTTTGAGAAGAACAGATTTTTGTCTTAAAGTTTCAGGTGGAATGGTGTATGAAATAACGGCTTCTGCAGAAGCTACTACAACATCACACTTGCCGTCAAGCATACGGCGTAATACTTTAATACGCTTTTGCTCATATTCATAACTTTGACTATCGTTTGAATAGAATGAAAAACTACGAGCAGGGTAGTGAAGTGCCGAAACACCAAGGACAGTCAAATCTTCACAGGTTTTTACTGCAGTGGCATCGTCAGGCACGACAATAAGGGCCTTTTTTTCAAGCCCCCCCACTAAAGCAGAAACAATATGTGCTTTTTGTACGGGTGTTAACCCTAAAACACCTTGAGGAAGAAAACCTTTATTTATACTGTTAAGTACACCCTCAAATTCTGCCGATTTTTCAATTGCCTTTGTAAATGCTGACATAATTAATTACCTCTGTAATTAACTGTTATATAAATTCATTGCCTTGTCTATCTGGTTATCAAGTAAAAGCTCAATCGCCTTGCAAGCATTTTCAAGTACAGGCTCAAGCACTTTTTGCTCATCCTTTTTGAATTCGGAAAGCACCCAATCAGCCATATCATAATCGGGGTGTGGCTTTTTACCAACACCGATTTTAACTCTTGGAAAATTGTCGCTATTCATATGATAAATAATACTGCGAAGACCCTTTTGGCCACCGTCACTGCCTTTTCTCTTGATTCGCATTTTTCCAATGTCAAGAGATGTGTCATCACTAATAACAATAATTCTTTCAGGTGGAATTTTATAAAACGACGCACATTCTCTTACTGCTTCGCCACTGTTGTTCATATAAGTCTGTGGTTTCATAACAATACAACGATGACCACCGATTGTTGTGTCTGCAATAAGGGATTTGAACTTTAATTTATCAACCCTGAAATTAAGTTTTTCTGAAAGCATATCTACGCACAAAAACCCCGAATTATGTCGGGTGAGGGTGTACTTTCTGTCAGGATTTCCAAGCCCCACCACGATAAATTCAGGTGTGCCCACAGATGCATAAGTTTTCTTTCTGAATCTGTCGAACATATTTTATTTTACCTCTTATTTTTATTTGAGTTTCCAGTCGATTTTGTTGACCTGTCTTGCTCTTGCAATACCAAGTGCATCAGCAGGAACATCTTCTGTAATTGTTGAACCCGCAGCAGTGTAAGCGCCTTGCCCAACTTTAACAGGAGCCACAAGGTTTGTGTTACAACCGATAAACGCATCATCGCCGATTACTGTGCGATATTTTGCCTTGCCTGTGTAGTTTACAGTAACTGTGCCGCAACCAAAGTTTACTCGTTTACCAACATCAGAGTCGCCAACATAAGTAAGATGAGAAACTTTAGTGCCGGTATCAATTGTTGAATTTTTAACTTCAACAAAGTTGCCAAGATGCACTTTTTCGCCGATAACAGAATTTGGTCTTATATGCACAAACGGACCAATGTCAGCACCCTCAAGCACTCTTGATTGGTAACATTGAACATTGTTAAGTTTAGCACCGTCTTCAATAATACTGTCGCTAATGATTGAGTTAGGTCCAATTCTGCAACCTTTACCGATTTTAGTGTTACCTTGAATAATTGTATTAGGAAGAATTTGTGTATCTGCACCAATTTCAACTCCAGGCTCAATAATAACACCGTCTGAAAATGGAATATCAACGCCGTTTATAAGATGATATTCAATCTGTTGCATTTTGCCGTGCTGATTTAACTCCATTAACTGAAGTCGTGAGTTAGCGCCAAGAATAATATCTGCACTCGGTGCAAAATAAGTGTCGGCTTTAAGTCCGTCTTCAATAAACATTGAAACAAGGTCAACAAGATTATAATGACCGTTTTGTCTTGGTTGTAACTTGTTAAGACCTGCAAGTAATTTTTCTGCATTAATCCAGAATGTGCCTGAAGAAATTTCATTTATACGCTTAATAACGCTGTCAGCGTCTTGTTCTTCAATAATTCCCATAAATTGACGAGCAGGGTTTCTCACAATTCTGCCATATCCGAATGGTTTGTCAAGAATTGCAGTAATAACTGTAAGGTCGTTACCTGCATTTATGTGATGAGCATAAGATGAACAAATTGTATTAGCATCCATAAACGGAGTATCGCCGTTAAGAATAAGCACATTCCCACCGTGTTCCGCACAAGAACGGATAAAGCGTTCAGCCTGCATAACTGCGTGGGCAGTACCAAGTGGTTTTTCTTGCTCAACCGCAGAAATAAAACTACCCGGATGCTCTTTCATAAGATATTCTTTAATAGTTGTGTCGTTGTCAGGCACAACCGCAATAATATGCAGAAGTTTTGCTGCAACCGCCGCATCAGTAACTCTGCCAATCATTGGTTTACCCATAACTGATGCCATAACGCGTGGTGTTGCGGAATTTGGGCTTATTGCTGTTCCACCCGCCATAATAATTGCAATATCAAAATTTGTCATTTTCTATGCCTCCTTTAAGTGAGATAACACCATTTTTTATTAATTAAATTTTATCATAAACTTGTATTTTTTTCAATACTTTCTTTAATTGACAAAGTAATTGTGAAATGATATATTTATATTATTAAATATTACGGAGGAAAATCACGTGCTTTCTGTAATTATTCCATCTTATAACGAAGAATTGAATATTCAAAATACCGCAAATGTATTGTCTGCGTTATTCAAAGAAAATAATATTGAAACTGAACTCATTTTTATAGATGACGGCTCAAAAGACAAAACTTACGAAAAAATCTGTGAGTGTGCCGAAAAATATGAAAATGTAAAAGGAATAAGTTTCAGTCGTAATTTTGGCAAAGAAGCGGCAATTTATGCAGGACTTCAGGAGTCAAAAGGGGATTGTGCAGTAATTCTTGATTGCGACTTGCAATTTCCACCTGAAAAAGCAGTTGAAATGTATAAACTGTGGGAACAAGGTTTTGAAGTAGTTGAAGGCATTAAAGCCGACCGCGGTAACGAAGGTATCTTTTATAAACTTTTCGCAAAGAGTTTTTATAAGATTATCAGCGGATTTGTAGGAGTTGATATGCAGTCAACATCTGACTTTAAACTTATTGACAGAAAAGTTATCGATGCACTTCTCTCGCTCCCTGAAAGAAATACATTTTTCCGTGCTCTTTCATTCTGGTCAGGCTTTAAGTCAACACAAATTGAGTTCAAAGTGCAAGAGCGTCAGAACGGTGTGTCTAAATGGAGTTTCAAAAAACTCGTTAAATATGCAATTTCAAATATAACATCATTCACAACTGCACCGTTGCAGATTATTACAGGTCTTGGTTGTGTGCTTTTAGTGTTTATGTTTGGTATGGCAATACAAACTCTTGTAAGATTTTTGCTCGGTCAGTCTGCCGAGGGCTTTACAACGGTAATTTTACTGTTACTTTTAATCGGTGGCAGTATTATGATGGCGCTGGGTATTATTGGTTATTATATCGCCCGAATTTATGAAGAAGTGAAAGGCAGACCCCGTTATATTGTTTCAAAGAAAACAGAAGATAAAAAATAAGAATTTGCGGTGCATTTTGCACCGCTTTTTTACGCTCAAACCCTTGAAATACCAAGGATTTAATGGTATAATGCTATTTTAGATAATTATGTTAAAAAGGGGGAGTGTGTCCGTGAGTAGAAAAAAATGGATAACTGCACATATTGACAAAGAAATAGCGGCACAAGTGGCGGAAAATCATTGCCTTGACCCCTTTACTGCATTGATTGTTGTGTCCCGCGGAATTACTGAATATGAAGATGTTGAAGAATTCTTTGAAAACGATTTCAGTTTCTGCGACCCATATCTTATAGTAGATATGGAAAAGTGTGTTGATAGAATAAACCTTGCCCTCGAAAAAGGCGAGCGTATTTGTGTTTTTGGCGACTATGATGCCGATGGTGTTACTGCAACTGCACTTATGTATTCATATCTTTCAAAAAAAGGTGCAGATGTAATGTATTATATTCCTGACCGTGTTACTGAAGGTTACGGAATGAACTGCTCTGCAATCGATAAACTTAAAGAGCAAGGTGTTAAACTTATTGTTACCGTTGATAATGGTATTTCTGCAATTGAAGAAATTCAATATGCAAATAGTCTTGGTATCGAAACTGTCGTAACCGACCACCACCAAGTAGGTGAAACTTTACCAAACGCTGTTGCAGTTGTTGACCCACACCGTGAAGATTGTAATGTCCATTTTAAGGAGTGGGCAGGCGTAGGCGTTGCCTTTAAAGTTGTGTGCGCATTAGAAAAAGGCGACTACTTTGATGTGCTTAATGAGTATGCCGATATTATTGCAGTGGGCACAGTTGCCGATGTTGTTGACTTAAAAGACGAAAACCGTGCAATCGTAAAATACGGTGTTGCAAAGATTAACAGCAATCCTTGTAACGGTATAAATGCACTTCGTCAGGTGGCAGGTGTAGGGGAGCGCACACTTAATGCAGTGAGCGTTACTTATTCATTAGCACCTCGAATCAATGCGGCAGGCAGAATGGAATCTGCAACAACCGCACTTAAACTTTTGCTTTGTGATAATCTTGTTGACGCTCTTGATATTGCCGAAAAAGTTGATATGTGTAACCGTGAACGTCATACATCAGAAAATGAGATTATGGAAGCGGCAGTCAAACATATTGAATCAAACCAGAAACTTAAATATTCAAAAGTAATTGTAGTCTGTGGCGAGAATTGGCACCACGGAGTAATTGGTATTGTAGCAGCCCGAATTACAGAAAAATACGGCAAACCCTCAATAGTAATTACCTTTGATGGCGATGAGGGTACTGGCTCTGCCCGTAGTATTGATGGTTTTTCAGTTTATGATGCAATTAAGTATTGTGATGAGTATTTAACCCATTTTGGTGGTCATACTATGGCGGCAGGGCTTGGATTAAAACGTGAAAATGTAACCGCATTTTTCAATAAAATTAATGAATATGCAAATAACATTCCTGATGCGGTGCCGACACTTACTCTCGATTGTAAACTTAACCCGGCATATATTAACGCTTCTCTTGTTGAGTCATTAGAAGGGATTGAGCCATTTGGCGCAGGTAACCCACAACCACTTTTCGGTATTTTTGGTGTGCGCCTTTCACAGATAAAACCTGTTGGCGAGGGTAATCGTCATTTACGACTTGGCTTTAACAAAGGTAATACACAGTTTACCGCTATGAAGTTTTCAACAACTCTTGAGGAATTTCCATTCCGTGAGGGCGATACTGTTGATTTAGCCGTAAGAGTTGAGAAAAATGAATTCAGAGGCGAAATTAAAGCATCTGTTCAAATAAGAGATATAAGATTTTCAGGAATTGATGAAGATAAACTTTTCAAATCTCAATCACTTTATGAAAAGTATATGAGAGGCGATAATCTTACTTCTCACGAGGCAAGATTTTTAACACCATCAAGGGAATTTTTGCTTGGGGTGTTCAATATAATTAAGTCATATATGACTTGGGAATTTGATATTGAAACTTTACTTGTACGCGCTTCTTGTCCTGTTGAGCGTTATTGCACAATGGCTATATCTCTTGATGTGCTTTGCGAATTAGGACTTATCAAGCGTGAAAACGGTAAAATTCTATTTGACGGTAATGGTAAAAAAGCGGATTTATCACAGTCAGAAATTCTTAAAAATTTAAGCAATAGGGGGGAGTGAGCGATGATGCCTACAAATGTAGATAAACTTTATAGTGATTTGCGCGCAAAAATTGCATCAATTCATAATGAAAATGAACTTAAAATCATTGATAAAGCATTTGAAACTGCAAATTCATTCCATCAGGGTCAGCTTCGTCGTTCAGGGGAACCCTATATTATCCACCCAATAGCAGTTGCAAATATTCTTGTGGATTTGGGTATGGATTATCAGTCAATCGTGGCGGCACTTCTTCACGATGTTGTTGAAGATACTGACTATACAATCGAACAACTTACAGAAGAATTCGGCGAAGATGTTGCAATACTTGTTGACGGTGTTACCAAACTCGGTAAAGTGCAACTCAATTCCCGCGAAACAAAAGAAGAACAACAAGCAGAAAATGTAAGAAAAATGCTTCTTGCAATGTCAAAAGATATTCGTGTTATTATCGTAAAACTTGCGGACCGTCTTCATAATATGCGAACACTTGAATTCGTTGACCCACAAAAGCAACGAGATAAAGCACTTGAAACTCTTGAAATTTTTGCGCCTATTTCTCATCGTCTTGGTATCCGTTCTGTTAAGGAAGAACTTGAAGATAGAGCAATCCGTTTTCTTGACCCTGTGGCTTATGCAGGTATTGAAGAAAATTTGAGGAATTCAAGCCGTTCAGGTAGCGATTTCCTTGAAAATATAAAAGCTAAAATTGCTGACCGCGTTCACGAAATAATGCCGAAAGCTCAAATTAGCGGTCGAATTAAATCAGTTCACGGTATATACAGAAAAATGTATATGCAGGGCAAAGACTTTGACCAGATTTTTGATATTTATGCAGTCCGTATTATCGTAGATAGTGTTGTTGATTGCTATAACTGTCTTGGTATTATTCATGATATGTATAATCCGCTTCCTAATCGTTTTAAGGATTACATTTCAACACCAAAGCCGAATATGTATCAGTCCCTTCATACTACCGTAATCGGTAAAGAGGGCGTGCCT
>CALCBQ010000142.1 GCA_937897215.1 uncultured Clostridia bacterium
ACGAATTTGACGCAACTCTTGTGGCTATCGGTGCTTGGAACAGCAGTAAAATGCGAGTTCAGGGTGAAGATTTAGACGGTGTATGGGGTGGCATTGACTTACTCCGTGAGGTTGCCCTTGGCAATAAAGTTGATTTAGGCAAAAATGTAGCAGTTTGTGGTGGTGGTAATACTGCTATGGATGCTTGCCGTACTGCTGTCCGTCTTGGTGCAGAAAATGTTTATATTATCTATCGCCGTACAAAAGACGAAATGCCTGCTGACCCTCAAGAAATTCTTGAATCTGAAGAAGAGGGAGTAATTTACAAGTATCTCACAAACCCTATTGAGTTTACAGGCGAAAACGGTAAACTTAACGGTGTAATTCTTCAAAAAATGAAGTTGGGCGAGCCTGATGAAAGTGGCCGTCGTAGTCCTGTTGCAATTGAGGGCGAAACTGAAGAAATCGCACTTGATAGCGTTATTATGGCAATCGGTCAGTACCCAAATCTCAATGGATTTGAAACACTTGAAGCAACTCGTAAAAATACAATTTGTGCAGATGAAAGCCGATTTACAACATCAGTTGACGGTGTGTTCGCAGTTGGAGACGCTACAAATAAAGGTGCTGATATTGCAATTGCAGCAATAGGTGAGGCACAAAAAGCATCAGTTGTAATTGACCGATACTTAAACGGCGAAGTTGTAGGTTATAAAAAGCCATATTTTGTTGAGCAGAATAGTAACGCTATTGACTACTCAAAATTCGAGAAATCAGAACGCGCTAAAATGCCACATATGGCACCTGCTGACAGAAAAACAAATTTCAAAGAAGTAAACTTTGGGTTTACCGAAGAAATGGCTAAAAAAGAAGCAAACCGTTGCCTTGAATGTGGTTGCCACGATTATTTTGAATGTAAACTTATTTCTTATGCAAACGATTATGATGTTAAGCCATCAAGATTTGCAGGGGAGAAACACAACAGAAACCAAGAAAATGCAAACGACCTTATAAGTAGAAATACAGATAAATGTATTCTTTGCGGACTTTGTGTAAGAGTTTGTGAAGAGGTAATGGGTAAATCTGCAATCGGTCTTATAAATCGTGGATTTAATACTCTTGTTGAGCCGGAACTTTCAAAACCATTAAAAGAAACCGATTGTATTGCTTGTGGCCAGTGTGTTGCCCTTTGTCCAACAGGTGCATTACGCGAAAAATCTGCATTTACAAAGAGCGTACCTGTTAAAGAAAACTCAAAAATCAGTATTTGCACAAACTGTTCAAATCTCTGTTCAGTTGATTATCGTTTCATCGGCTCAACAGTTACAAGAGCATTACCTGTTAATAACGGTATTCTCTGTAAAGGTGGCCGTTTTGGTGTTCTTGAGAACCAAAAGCAAACAACCGATTTTGATGCATTACTTGGTTTTGATACAATCGTAATTAGTGGTAAAGTTTCAACAGAAACTGCATTTGTCCTTAAAAAATATGCAGAAGAAAACAATAAAAAGATTTTCACAACTGCAAAGGAAACAGATGCAAACTATTATGCAATTTCAAAGCTAAACATTCCACAGTATAATGGCGATTTTGAAAATGCAATAGAAACTCCATCATATTACGAAAACGGAACTTTCTTCGATAAATATGGTAATAAGAGAATGCAGAATGCAATCTTCAATGGCGAAAGTTTTGCAGAGTATGTAAACAACAAACTCAATATACCATATAACGATTTAACTGCCGAAGCAGAAAAAGCAGTAAATGCAATTTCAACCGGCAAAGTCACAAATGAAGAAATCATAAATGCAAGCAAACTTTTCAACTAATAAATAATGTAGGGGACGATGTCTACATTGTCCCTTTTGTTTTTTGTTGACAAATTTACCCTAAAATGATATATTCAAAGTAGTATATTTAATTTTTATGGGAGGGTGTTTTATGAATGTAAAGAATAAAGCTAAATTTGTTTTATCTGTATTTTTAATTGTAAGTTCTATCTTGATTGTATCCGCTATTCTTTTTGTAGCCATTCTTTTCTTTGCACCTAGCCAAACAAAAGCTGATAAAAAACTTGATACAATTCAGTCTGAAGTTCAAGAATTACCATTGGCGATGAGATACTCCACATTGGTTGGAGAAGACCTTGAGTTAAATCTTGATAAAGTTCTTGAAAAAACAAGAAGCACACTCACGGGTGTGAGAGTGCTGCGGGCTTTTTCAACAGAAGAAAAGGACACTGAAGAGTTTACCCGTCGCAATTCTCTGCTTCTCGGTGCTCAGAGAAAAGCAGGAAGAATATCAGCGGCTGCGGCGTGAATTTCTGGATGGACAGGCGGGATTTCTGGCTGCAGAGCTCGTACCGGGAAGTCCTTGTCCGGTGTGCGGCTCTACAGAGCATCCCAATCCCTGTAAAGTAAAAAAAGAGCATCAGGAGCTTTCACAGGAAATCATTGACGATCTTGAAAAACAGACCGATATGCTTCGCAGAGAGCAGGAAACACTGGCGACAGAAGCACAGTCAAATAGATATTTAAGAGAAACAAGAGAAAAGGATTTTCAGGAAGATTTTGAAGGCCTTCAACAGAAAATGAGAAAGAATATTCCGGAACTTCCGG
>CALCBQ010000143.1 GCA_937897215.1 uncultured Clostridia bacterium
AAATGGATGCAAAACTCATTTTACAAGTACACGACGAATTGATTGTTGAAGCACCTGAAAATGAAATTGATAAAGCAGCACAGATTTTAAGTGAAGAAATGGAAAACGCTTGTCAGATGAAAGTGCGTTTAAGAGCTGACGTTAATACAGGCAAAACGTGGTACGATGCTAAGGATTAATTTATGAAAAAAATAATGTTTATTTGCAGTGGTAACACCTGCAGAAGTCCTTTAGCAGAAGGGCTTTTTAAGAAATATTTACAAGAGAATAACATAACAGATATAGAAGTTGGTAGTGCCGGTGTTGGCGCATTCCCAGGGGATGCAGTCAGCATAAACTCAATTCTTGTTGCAAGTAGTAGGGGGGTTGATATTTCTGACCACAGGGCAAGAAATGTGAATCCTGAACACATACTCACAACTGATTTGTTTTTTTGCATGAGTGAGTCTCACAAAGCGGTTTTGTCTCGCCATTGCGATAGTGAAAAAATTTTTATCTTAAATATTGCTGACCCATTCGGCAGACCTATTGAAGTTTACGAAGAATGTGCAAAACAACTTGAAAGTAAATTCCCTGAAATACTTGAAAGAGTACAGAATACAGTATTTATTCGTGAAATGACCGAAAGTGATATAAAAGATATTGCAGAGTTAGAAAAAGAGTGCTTTTCTGAGCCTTGGAGTGAAGACTCATTAAAAGACGAACTTATTAACGAAACTGCAAGATTTTATGTGCTTCGTGATGACGAAAATTTGCTTGGTTATATTGGTGCTAACAACATTTGTGGCGAAGTTTACATAACGAATGTTGCGGTAAAGGGTACTTATCGTGGCAAGGGTTATGGCAAAAAACTTGTTAATCATTTAGTTCAGCAAAGTGAACTTGAAAAAGCACTTTTTGTAACTCTTGAAGTTCGCGAAAGTAACGAAAAAGCAATTAAATTATATGAAAAATGCGGATTTAAGAAAATCGGCGAAAGAAAGAATTTTTATTCCAAGCCAACTGAAAATGGTTTGATTTATACTTATTATTTAGAAGGTTAAGTTTATGAAAATTTTAGCAATTGAAAGC
>CALCBQ010000144.1 GCA_937897215.1 uncultured Clostridia bacterium
CCGTAATGAGCAGCAATAGTGGTCGTGTCTTGTTGTATGATGAGGGCGGAAAATCTTTCAGAGTACAATCAAAAACAAGAATTCTTTATGAAAAAGAATTAGAGCACATAATTTATACGGGTGCTATGGGAAAAGATGGTACTGTCGCTTTAGCCACAAGTGCAAGTGGTGCAGAAAGTATGCTCACTGTTTTTGATAACGGCAAAGACGAAGTTTTCGTATGGAAATGTTCAAAAGAACATATTATTTCTTGTGATGTTTCTGATAACGGCAAACTCTTTGCAGTGTCTGTAATGGGTGTTGATAACGGCTCAATTTATTCAAAGGTTTATATCTTCAATAAGAATAAAACAGAAGCACAAGCAACATTTGAATACAAGGATTCTTCTGTTTCATCAGTTCAGTTTTTATCAAACGAAACACTTTTTGTATTGGGTAATAATGTGTGTCAAATAATCAAAGGCGATGAAGTTAAAGAAGAAATTGATGTTTCAATCAATACACCATCACGACTTTATATTTCAGATAATAATACAGCAATTCTTGTGCTTTCAAAATATTCAAGTACAACTCAAAAAATTATAAAGGTATATAATAAATCAGGTGTAGAGTTGTTTACTCAAGAAATTGACGGACTTGTAAAATCAGTTTCAACCGATGGCAAATATATAGCGGTTTTAACTGACGATAATGTTCAAATTTTCAACCATAAAGGTAACGCAGTAGGTAGTGCAGATGTAAATACCGATGCGGAAGAAGTAATTGTTTCATCAAAAAATACATACGTGTATTCTTTAGATAAAATTGAAAGATATTCTTCTGTAGGCGACAATACAGAAGAGAAAGAATAAATTAAGAGGTGATATTATGTCAGTAGTATTAGACGTTATTCTTGTTGTGATTTTTGCAGCATTTGTATTAACTGCAGCAAAAAAAGGATTTGTAAAAACATTACTTGAATTGGTTGCAGTAGCAGCAGCTCTTATACTTTCATATCAGTTAAGTCCTGTAGTGGCACAAGGTGCTTATGACGGATTTGTTAAAGAAAGTATGGTTACTTCAATTGAAGAACAGATTGATGAAAATTTCAATACAGCGACTGCGGCTAAAAAAGCAGAAGTAACACTTGAGGCACTTCCAGATTTTATGGTTTCATTAGCATCTTCTGCAGGTGTAGAAATTAACGACATCAAAGCAAAAATCGCCTCAGAAAAATTCAGTTCTCAAAATATTGCAACAGAACTTGTTGAAAAGGTGGCAGAGCCAATAGTAATTGGTGCTATGACAATAGTAATCTTTATGATTCTTGCAATTATTCTTATTTTCGCACTTAAATTTGTAGCACACCTTGTTTCAAAACTCTTTGATGTACCGCTTATTGGTACCGCAAACAAAATTCTTGGTGGCGCACTTGGTGCTTGTAAAGGTGTAATCGTGCTTTTATTCCTTTGTACAATCCTTGACTTCCTTTTCGCAAAAGGCGATGGCGAGTTAGCTACAGCAGTAAACGATTCATTCGTAATCGGCTTGCTTGATAATATTAATCCATTTATAAACAATCTTAAAGAAATGCTTGTTAAATAAGGAGTGTTAAGTTATGAGCGAAGAAAAAAAGACATTAAAACAAAATGTTAAAGAGTTGTTTGAGGGTTGCCTTACAATCCCAAATCTTATTTCAGTAATCAGAATTTGCCTTATTCCTGTAATCGCAGTTCTTTACTATAACAATTATATTTGGTGGACTGTGTTTGTAATCTTTATTTCAGGACTTTCAGATGCTGTTGACGGTAAAATTGCTCGTAAATTCAACCAAGTAAGTGCAATCGGTAAACTTCTTGACCCTGTTGCAGATAAACTTACAATTTTTGCACTTGCAATTGTACTTTATCTTAAATTCCAAGCAGCGCAAAGCGAAGCTATGCAGGCGTTTGCATGGGTGTTCTTACTCTTTATTGCAAAAGATATTATTATGATTTTAGGCAGTATCGTATTGATAGCCCTTGGAACTCGTCCTGTTGCTGCAGAAATTTGGGGTAAACTTGCAACATTTGTATTCTACGCAGTAATGGTTGTAATTATCGGATTTGGTCCGGAAATCGGTGCAATCAGTATGTATTACCCACAGTATGCAATCCCTGAAACAGTAATGTTTGTGCTTGTGGTAATCGCAGTAATACTTACATTCGTAGCATTTTTTAGTTATTTACCAGGTGCAATTAAACAGATTGTTGAAAACTCAAAGAAAAAGGACAAATAAACAATGAACAAAAATATGATTTGCTGTAAATGCAAACAAAGACCTGCCGTTATCTTTGTTACAAAGATGGAGGGCGAGAAAACTACAAATGAGGGTTATTGCATTCAATGTGCTATGGAAATGAACATTGGTCCAATTAAGCAGATGATGGATAATATGGGCATTACTGAAGACCAGATTGAAGATATGACTGCTCAAATGGAACAAATGATGGAAAGTATGGGTGAAGATGGTTTTGAGCCAGGTGGCGCCTCAACATTCCCATTCTTACAGAATATGGGCTTAATGCCAATGGATGTTCCTGAAGAAAATATCAAAGATTTGAACGGCAATGATAAATCAGCCCCTAAAGGCAAGAAAAAGCAGGGTACAAAAAACGATAAAAGAAAAATGCTCTCTCTTTATTGTACTGACTTAACAGGTCGCGCAAGAGATGGCAAACTTGACAGAATTATCGGTCGCGATACAGAAATTGCTCGTGCTGTGCAGATTTTGTGCAGAAGAACAAAAAATAACCCTTGTCTTATAGGTGAGCCGGGTGTTGGTAAAACTGCTATTGCTGAAGGTCTTGCTATAAGAATTGCAGAGGGTAATGTTCCTGCAAAACTTATGGATAAAGAAATCCATCTTCTTGACTTAACTGCACTTGTTGCAGGTACACAGTTCCGTGGTCAGTTTGAAAGCCGAATTAAAGGTCTTGTTGAAGAAGTTAAGAGCGAGGGTAATATTATTCTTTTCATTGACGAAGTTCATAACCTTGTTGGCACAGGTGATGCTGAGGGCTCAATGAATGCTGCAAATATCTTAAAGCCTGCACTTTCTCGTGGCGAAATTCAGGTAATCGGTGCTACAACATTTAATGAATACCGTAAGCATATTGAAAAAGATGCAGCTCTTGAACGTCGTTTTCAACCTGTTAAGGTTGACGAGCCATCAATTGAAGACACATATCAAATGCTTTTAGGTATTAAGGGCTATTATGAATTGTTCCATAGAGTACAAATCAGCGACAACCTTGTATATAAAGCAGTAACACTTTCTGAAAGATATATTACTGACAGATTTTTACCCGATAAGGCAATCGACTTGCTTGATGAGGCTTGTACTTGTGCAAATCTTCGCAATAAGGCAATCAGTGAAAACGAGATTAACGAAAAGAAAATTGCTACTCTCAAAAAAGAACTTGAAGCCCTTGAAGAAAGAATTGCAAATCCTGAAAATGATGAAGACTTGAATCCTGTTTATGAAGAACTTTATAAAACAAAAGGCGAGTTAGCAGTTTGCGAGGGCAAAGCACCTGAACTTCAGGAAAAAGCAAAAGATAATAATGTTTTAGAAGACGATTTGGCAAAGGTTATTAATCTCTGGACAGGTATTCCTGCAACAAAAGTTGTTGAAGGTGATGTAAACC
>CALCBQ010000145.1 GCA_937897215.1 uncultured Clostridia bacterium
AACTTTAATAAAATAATTATACAATATGAATTTATAAAAATCAATTTAATTGAAGTAGTTTTTGAAGTCTTTTTCTTTGGTTTCTGTGTAGTAAATTTTGCACCTTCCTTACCGAGAGTTTTGGATAGCATCAAAATAGCATCATTTTGAAATTTGTGGATTTTTTACGAATTGGAATGTTGTTATTTTTCTACGGAATATGGCACACAGTCTTTGAGACCTTGGATTAACTCCAAAACCGCGTGCCGTGGGGTGCGGGTCTCCTGTGGAGACCTATGCGAAGCAGAAGCACCAACCGAGCCGGCAGACGAGAACAAGTCCTTCTACACCTGCTAATAGCAACCCTCGGCTTAGCCAGGGATTTTCGAATGCAATCGAACCTGACGAATGATATATACTCGTCAGGTTATTTTATTACGCAGTTCTCTGTCAATTAACCATTGAAGATACGCCCTGATAATGATATAATAAAGATATAAACTTATTTGGGGAAATGGTTATGAAAAAGTTTTTTGAAAAGCACGAAACTCTTGTGTGTATTGCTTTGATTGTTTTATACATAGTTATAAATTCATTTTGTTTGCAGAATTTTGGAATAGAGGATTATCGTAGCACAATTATTAACACAATCTTCTCACTTGGATTGGTTGTATTGATGATTGTCCTTAAACGGACAACATATTATGGCTTAACGAAAGTTACCGACGCAAAGAAATATTTGTATTTTATACCGTTAGCGTTGATTATCTCGGTCAATGTGTGGAACGGAATCAACATAAACAACACTTATAGTGAGATTGTTTTTCACATTTTGACAATGTTTAATATAGGTTTTATTGAAGAAATCATCTTTCGTGGATTCCTCTTTAAAATGATGGCGAAAGATAATGTTAAACTCGCAATCGCAGTCAGCTCAATCACATTTGGTGTAGGGCATATTGTGAATTTACTGAATGGTGCAGATTTAGTGCCTACACTTATGCAAATTGGCTATGCTACTGCAATAGGTTATCTTTTTGTAGTTATATTTTATAAGAGTAAATCTCTTATTCCTTGCATAGTTGCACACTCTCTCAACAATGCACTTTCAATATTCAATGTGGAAAACAAGGTGTCATTGTATATTGCGCCGGTGTTTTTGATGGTTGTGCCCATAATATATGCAATCTATATCAATAAAACGGTAAAAGAAGAAATAAAAAAATAAATTTTTGGAGATGGGGCAATGAAAAAACGAATTGTAATAATTTCATTGGTATTGGTGGTTGCTATGGCTTTAGGATATTTATCACTTTCAATAAGACCTGAATATAGTGGGGTAAATTACAGCCCTGCAAATAGTAAGAATGAAACTGACAAAACAATCAAGTTTGATTCAAAGGGAAAACTCAAAATTATGCACGTTACTGACACTCATCTTGAACTTAACCATAATTTTGACCCAACAATCTGGTTGGTTGAAAGAGCCTGTGATACAGAAAAACCAGATATAGTTATGATTACAGGCGACAATGTGGTAAATTGCGACAATGAAGAAGAAACAAAAAAAGTAATTAACGCTTTGATGAATATTTTTGACGAGAGAAATATTCCTGTTGCAGTAACTTTTGGTAATCACGATTCAGAGCAGGGTGCAATGTCGCGAGAAGAACTTATGGCATATTACAACACTTTCTCTTGTTCAGTTTCAGTTGACGATGGCGAAGCACTTTCAGGCTGTGGTACATACAATATTCCTGTACTTTCGTCTGATGGCGAAAAAGTGAAATTCAACCTTTGGGTATTCGACTCAGGCGATTACGACGAAGAGGGAAGATACAGTTGCGTTAAACCTGACCAGATTGAATGGTATAAACAAACATCTGATAAACTTAAGGCAGAGAATAACGGCGAAGTAGTTAATTCCCTTGTTTTTCAGCATATTATCGTTGGCGAAATCTATGATGTGCTTAAAAAGTCAGATTCTTGGAAACCTTATGCTTTCAAGCACCTTTACAATAAAGAAGAATATTATATGTTTGACCCTGACCGTGTGAATTACGGCACTATAAGAGAATACCCTTGCCCAGGTTATGAAAACTATGGTCAGTTTGAGGCTATGGTGGAAAAAGGCGATGTGCTGGCAATGTTTACAGGTCATGACCACACAAACGCCTTTGCAGTTGAGCATAAAGGCATTGATATTGTCAATTCATTAAGCACTCGTTACATAGGTCTTTGTCATTCAACACAATGTGGTTACCGTATAATTGAAATCGACGAAAATGACACCTCAACTTACAAAACAAGAGTTGCTCGTATATATGATATGTTCGATTCTGAAGTTGTAAAAGAAGAAAAGCAGAATGGAGACAAATTTACGTACAAAATGGCTCGCGAATTTGCAATTAAAGGCAAAATTCAGAAAACTGCAAGTAATATTTATCGTAAAATTGCAGAAACATTTACAGGCAGACAGGTAACTTATCCTGATTAAAACGAGGTGCTATTATGAAGTTTGATACAACTAAATTACAATGGACACGAGAGCCTGCAGATTACTCTATATCTGCCGATAAAATTGAAATAATCACAAATCCACATACAGATTTGTGGCAAAGAACATATTATCATTTCAGAAATGACAATGCTCCTGTTTTGCAAATGGAAACAGATGAAAAATTTTTCTCATTTGTTGTGAAAACAGAGTTCCAGAGCAAGCAAAGATTTGACCAATGCGGTATTGTTATGTACCTTGATAGCGAAAACTGGCTTAAAGGTTCAATTGAATACGAAAACGAAAGTTTTCAGCATCTTGGCTCTGTTGTTACTAACAATGGTTACTCTGACTGGGCAACTACTGAAATTGATGCAAACATCAAATCAATGTGGTACAGATTAAGCCGTCGTGAAGACGATTATTGTATTGAATGTTCCGAGGATGGCATTACATTCAAACAGATGCGTGTTTGTCATATGTGGAATGGGGCAGGTAAAATTCAGTTTGGTATTTATGCTTGTAGCCCGGAAAACTCATCATTTAAAGCCACATTTACAAATATGAAAATTACAGAGTGCAAGTGGCTTGCTCACGACGGACAACAACCTGATGAAGAATAAACTTTAACACAGAGGTAACACTATGAAAAAGGGATTGATAATTATGCTAATAACTTCATTATCACTTTTCGGTCTTTGTGCTTGTGGGGGAGAAAGTAAAACTCCGACACCGCAATATGAACAGATATCAGCCGAAAAAGCAAAAGAATTAATGGATACTGAAAAAGATTATGTTATTCTTGATGCTCGCACACAGGAAGAATTTGACGAGGGACATATTAAGGGTGCAATTATGATTCCTGAATATGAAATTACAAACCGTGCAGAACAAGAACTCCCCAATAAAGAACAACTTATTTTAGTTTATTGCCGAAGTGGTCGCCGAAGCAAAATCGCAGCCCAAGCCCTTGTGGATTTAGGCTATACAAACGTGAAAGAGTTCGGTGGCATAATCGACTGGCCTTATGAAATAGTAAAATAACAAAAACATCTTAACACCTTATGCGGAGTGAATTTCACTCCGCTTTTATTAAAATATTCAAAAGATACTTGACATATTTCGCAGCGTAAAATAAAATATTAATTAGCACTTTTTGTTATAAAGACATAGAAACTTCAAAAGGGGGCTGCTTATGGATTCAATTTTAGATTTTTGGTACCAAATGACAGCTAATCCGCTACTCTTTATTGCAGTGGCGCTCACGCTTGGTGTTATTTTGGTAAATGGTTGGACAGATGCACCTAACGCAATTGCTACATGCGTAGTAACAAGGTGTATGCCGCCAAAAGCCGCAATACTAATGGCGGCGGTATTCAATTTCCTCGGTGTTTTTGTAATGACACTTGTTAACGCTACTGTTGCTGAGACAATTACAAAAATGGTGGATTTTGGTTCAGACCCCGATAAAGCAATTATCGCTTTAAGTGCCGCATTATTTGCAATTGTTCTTTGGGCTATGCTTGCTTGGGTATTTGGTATTCCCACAAGCGAAAGCCACGCATTAATCGCAGGTCTTACAGGTAGCGCAATTGCTCTTCATGGCAGTTTAGACGGCGTTAATGGTAGCGAGTGGGTAAAAGTTATTTATGGTATTGGCATTTCTGTAACTCTTGGTTTTGGACTTGGTTGGATTGTATGCAAACTCGTTACAAAAATCTTCTATAACGCTAACAGACCAAAAACAGAGCCGTTTTTCAGAGGCGCTCAGATTGTAGGTGCAGCTTCAATGGCATTTATGCACGGTGCACAAGACGGCCAAAAGTTTATGGGCGTTGTGCTTCTTTGCGTATATATGTCAAAAGGTCAAGCATTGCCATCAGATATACACATTCCTATCTGGCTTATGATTGTCTGCTCTGTAGTAATGGCGGCAGGTACAGCAATGGGTGGTAAAAAGATTATTAAATCTGTTGGTATGGATATGGTTAAGCTTGAAAAATATCAAGGATTTTCAGCTGACATTGCAGCGGCTCTTTCACTTCTTATTTGTTCAGTATTCAGTCTTCCTGTATCAACAACACACGCAAAAACAACATCTATTATGGGTGTTGGTGCGGTAAAACGAGTTTCTGCTATTAATTTTGGTGTTGTTAAAGAAATGGTACTTACTTGGGTGCTTACCTTCCCTGGATGCGGATTGGTTGGATTTTTAATGACGAAGTTGTTTATGTTTATATTTACCTGATAGAAAGGATGTTTTAAAATGGCTAAAGGCGATAAATTTTATTTTGAAAACTTTGTCGAGTGTGCAACACTCGCAAAAAATGCAGCAAACTACCTTGTTGATTGTCTCGAAAAATATGATGCAAGCAAAATTAATACAATGCTTAAAGAAATGCACACTTTTGAGCACAATGCAGATAAAAAGAAACATGAAATGAATGAAAAACTTGCTAAAGCTTTCGTAACTCCGGTTGAGCGTGAAGACCTTGATATGTTAAGTCATGAACTTGATAATGTGCTTGACACTTTGGAAGAAGTATTACAAAAGTTGTATATTTATGATGTTAAGGTTATTGAGCCTTGTGCTGTTCAGTATGCGAATAATATTGTAAAATCCTGCGACTTGCTTTGCAGCATTATGGCAGAATTCGAAAACTTCAAAAAATCAAAGAAAATTCATTCGCTTATAGTTAAGTGCAACGATGTTGAAGAAGAATGCGACAAACTGTATCTTACTTCAATGCACGATATTACAAAGAAATCAACAGATGTTCTTACAACAATTGCATGGTATAAGATTTACGATTGCTTTGAAGCATGTGCTGACGCTTGTGAGCATGTAGGCGAATGTGTTGCATCAATCATTATGAAGAACACATAATCGAAAATTTAAAACTATATAACAGTATAAAACTCCTTTGTTTACAGATAATAGAAATGTTATCAAAATAAACAAAGGAGTTTTTGCATATATGAAAGCAACAGGAATTGTGAGAAGAATAGAGGCTCGTGTTATAATAGGGCAAACCGCCCAAAACCCGCATAAACACTATGGTTTTTCTCGGTTGCCCTATTGAACACAAGGGTGTCAAAAATAGGTTTTCTGCAGTTTTTATACATAGCAAAAGCTAGGTGAAATTCACCTAGCTTTAAATATAAATAAGTTTATGTTTTGGATTGGTCTGTAATTGAAATAAAATAGAGAGTTTCATCATTGGAGTCCCAAATACCAACTTCAAAACCATACCATTCATTATAATTGTTGCAATCAAAATCAAACTCGTCCTTACCGTCACAAACACCGCTTATAATAAAGTATCCATTCTTAATTCCAGTGAAATCGAATTGTTTATTTGCGCCGCTTGAATCAAGTAAGTTTTCAATTATGCTGTCGTAAGGAAGTGTTTTCCAATTATCAGAATTGATAATATCATTTTCTACAAACTCGCCCGCGCCCTCTAAGTTTAGATATCGGATGGTTAAATCGTTACCATCAGGGTCGGTATAAGAATAAACTGTTTTTATATCAGAGTCATTTAAATCATCTAAATCAATATCTAAGCATTCTTCCATCATTTCAATTTGTGATGTAAATTCCATTCCAAAATTCTCTAAAATAGCACCGCCGAGAATTCTGTTGCAACCGGTAAGAGAGAATATCATAAGTAATGATATGATTATAACTGTCTTTTTCACAAAATCACCGCCTTTAATTTATTATATCATATTTCATTTTAAAAGTAAATTCACGCAGTATTAATCTCCCACAATTACAGATACTAACATCACAATTTGTAATTTAAGGAGAAATGTATATATGAAAGC
>CALCBQ010000146.1 GCA_937897215.1 uncultured Clostridia bacterium
GGGAGGGTAATATAATCGCAACGCAGTTCAGACACTTTGCGCTTTGCATTTTGCGCTTTGCATTCTGTTCGACAAACTATAATTTACAACAATGAACAAAGCACTCTTCTGTACAGAAAAGTGCTTTTTGTATTTATAACTATTCGCCGAATGGGAAACCGAAACCGTAATCGTATTCCGGTACTTCAGTTTTCGGCTCTGAAACGGTTGAATCGTCAACAAGCTTTACCTGAACATCAAAGGTTGAAATGTTGTAGTTTGAATCAACTCTGCAAATTGTAAGAGTCAAAACATCTCCAACTTTTTTGTTTTCAATTGCTTCAAGAAGTACATCCTGACTTTCCATATCTTTGCCGTTGACCTTAATAATCATATCGCCTTCTTTAACATCTTTGTTTTCAAAGTCGCTGCCAACCATAATTGTATCAATTATAACTGACCCTACCGGCAATTTGTTTGCTTTAACAACAATTGAATATGTCTGACTATAGCTTGAATCAGCAACTTTTACACCTAAAACAGGTCTGTTTGTAACAACACCGTTTTTGATGAGCTCGTCAACAATTTCTTTAACTGTTGATGACGGTACTGCAAATCCCATACCCTCATAATCTTCTGATGCGATTTTTGATGAGTTAATGCCGATTACCTGACCGTATTCATTTACAAGCGCACCGCCTGAATTACCGGGGTTAATAGGTGCGGTGTGCTGAATGCAGGCAACCTCGTAACCAACGGGACTGTCAACGGGACGTCCGATTGCAGAAACCATACCATTTGTAAATGAGCCAAAGAACTGTGTGCCACCGGGATTACCGATTGCATAAACAGTATCGCCAACCTCAACTGACGAAGAATCTGCAAATTCTGCGGCTTTAAGGTCGGTTGAATTAACTCTTACAACGCCGATATCGGTTTTTGCATCTGCACCTACTACAAAGCCGTCATATCTTGAGCCGTCTGCGGTCTGTACTGTAATTTTTGGATTTCTCGCATCAATAACATGAGCACAAGTAATAATATATGTTGCGGTATTATCACTGTTAGTTCCCATTACAATGCCTGTGCCTTCGGACACTATATTTTGTTGACTGCTTGAATAAACAAGAATTCCCACTGAACTTTCGTGTACTTTTTTATAAACTTGCTTTGCAGTAAGTATTCCGTCTTCACTTATATCTTCTTGACCGTCAATAACACCTTCAATAAGATTCATCTGAGTGTCATCGCCGTTATCCTGCAGAACTCTTCCGTCTTCAAACATTGAAACTACAAGAAAAACCAACGATAATACAAAACAGATTGCAACAATAGAAATTGCAATAACAAAACCTTTTTTCTTACCTTTAGACTTCACTTTTGTAGCTTCGGGTTTTTGTTGAGCATATCCATAACTACCGTATGGCATATACTGACCATTCCCGTAATATGAGTTGTATTGAGTATTCACAGGCGGTCTGTATTGACCGCTTGTCTGTGGATTAGGTGTTACAGGTGTACTGTTTTCCTGCTGACCTGCATTATTAGTGTTTTGCTCAAAATTCTGGTCCATAAGTAACCTCCGCTTTATATAGAATCGGTTTTGCCCGATTTTTGTTTTTTATTCTTTTCTACAGTTTTTTCAAAAACTATAGTAAATCTTGTGAATTCGTTTTCTACGCTTTCGGCATAAATCTGACCGCCGTGCAACTCAACAATGGTCTTGCAAAGATAAAGCCCAAGACCTGCACTCTTCACATCGTAACTTCTTGATTTATCAACTTTATAGAAACGCTCAAAAATTCTGCCGATTTCTTCAGATGAAATTCCCTCGCCCGTATTCTGGATTGATATAATTGTCTGATTTTTATCATTCTCGCCCACGAACACAGAAATCTCGCCATTTTCATTTGTGAATTTAACCGCGTTATCAATAAGATTATAGAACACCTGATAAATCATATCACGGTCTGCGTTCAACTTTACCTTGCCTATATTATCAAAGCCCGTAATCTCAATGTTTTTACGCTCAATTTCCTGCTCAAAATTAAGAACACAATCCACAAGCAACATTGAAACTTCAAACTCGCCACGCTTTGGCTCAAGTTCCCCTGACTCAATCTTTGAAAGATTAAGCATTGATGTAACAAGTCGCGAAAGTCGTTTTGTTTCGTTTGAAACAATTTTCAAATACTCGCCTTGCTTTTCAGGTGGAATTGTACCGTCAAGCATACCGTCAATAAATCCGCTTATTGTTGTCATTGGCGTTTTAAGTTCGTGAGAAACATTGGCAACAAAACTTCTTCTTGAGGATTCAAGCACCGACAATGCCGACGCCATTCTGTTAAAGTTCTGACACAACTCTGCAAACTCGTCAGACCCGCGCACATTGATTCGCTTACTGAAATCCCCCTGTGCATACGCTTTTGTTGCATTTGACATCTGTCTTAAAGGATTTGTAAGTTTTGCAGTAAAAGCATATACTACTAAGAATGAAAGTGCTATTGCAAATATTACTGATGACAAGAACAAACTCATTATTCTTGTTGCATATTCTTTCAAACTTATATCAACAGGAGTTGCCGCAAAAACTGCACCTACTACAGTTTTGCCCACTCTTACGGGAGCACCCGCAAGGAATGTTTTTTCACTGTAAAGGTTATCGATTTTTGAACTACTGAAATAATATCCCCTTGATACAGAAGACATTATATTTGCAGGAATCTGATACCCTTTGTGAAGCATACAGCCATCACTGTCAGGAGAATAACTGTATAAGTAATCTTCTTTACAAAGAATTACTTTCCCGTCAGGACTACAGAAAAACACATCTGCATCAATAGCATTCGCCGTAACGCCCAGATTGTTACAGATAATAATAAGAGCGTTGTTTAATTCTTCCTGACTTTGACAACTCGCAAAAATCTTTTCACAATATGATGCATTCTGTTTAACATTTTCTGTCAACAATGTTTCTTTTTCACTTGATAATCGCGTAGTGAGAAACACCGTGAGCGCACTTGCAAGTACAAAATAACTTACAAGAATCATTGCCATCATAATGGTCAGATATTTTGCAAAAAGGGGCAAGTGTGTAAAGAATTGTGATATTCTTTTGTATTGTCTTTTGAAAATACCCTTATCTCTTACCATACGTTGCAAATTTATAACCTACACTTCGAACTGTTTTTAATTCCCACTCATTAGAAATGCCTTCAATTTTATCACGAATTCGCTTAATGTGAACATCTACTGTTCGGCTATCGCCATAATAAGCAAATCCCCATACTGCATCAAGCAACTGGTCGCGGGTAAACGCGCGGTCCGGATTGCTTGCAAGGAAATATATAAGTTCAAGTTCTTTTGGCGGAGTATCAATAATTTCGCCGTTAACTTTCAACTCATAATTTGTGAGGCTGATTGAAAGACGGTCATAATGAACTTCTTTTACATCTTCATTTTTCACTGCAGTAGTGCGACGAAGTACCGCCTTAATTCGTGCTATAACTTCTTTTGTATTGAATGGTTTTGTAACATAGTCATCTGCACCAAGTTCAAGACCTAAAACTTTATCAAAGATTTCATCTTTTGCGGTAAGCATAATAATAGGTGCTTCACTTGTTTTTCTGATTTCACGGCAAACCTGCCATCCGTCAAGTTGCGGAAGCATAATATCAAGCAACACAAGATTTGGATTTTCAATATGGAAAGTGTTTACCGCATCCATTCCGTTATGTGCCAAGACAACTGTGTAACCTTCTTTTTCAAGATACATTCTGAGCAAATCGCAAATATTTTTGTCGTCATCAACAACTAATATTTTTTCTTTTTGCATAGTACACGCCTCCTTATACGCATATAATAACTTGTAAATTTTAACAGAATAAGAACAAATTTTTATAATTTTATAAACATTTACGGCTATTTGTGATATTTACCGTTATTTGTAATTGACATTGCTCTGTAAATCTGCTCTGTCAACATTATTCTTGCCAGTTTATGCGGAAAAGTCATTTTTGACATTGAGAATTTATAATCTGACATCTGTTTAATCTCATCAGAAAGACCGAATGAACTACCAATAATAAATGTAATATTGTTTTTACCGGTCAGTGCTATATCTTCAAGTTTTTTCGAAAGTTCTTCAGAGGACATCTGTTTGCCCTCAATACACATTGAAAAAACATAAGAATTTTTAGGGATTTTTGCCTTAATCATCTGTGTTTCTTTATTAAGAGCATTTTTGATTTCTTGCTCTGACGGATTATCCGAAAGTTTTACGGGCTCAAGTTCTGTAACTGTCAGTTTGCAATACCCTGAAAGTCGCTTTTCGTATTCAAACGCAAAATCTTTCATATATTTTTCTTTAAGTTTTCCTAAAACTATAAGTTGAATATTTATCATAATACCAATGCCTTTTCATCCCATATAGGTTTTGCCACACGAATAAAATAATCTTCCCCTTCGTGGGCGCCAATCATTTCAAGAGCAGAAACACTTGTCTGGTATGCCAGTTGCGGAACATTATTTTCACGGCTTAAATGGCCTAAGAATATTCTTGTTGTACCATTTTTAACAAGTGTTTGAAGTGCTTCGGCACAAGCATCGTTTGACAAATGACCTTTAACTCCTAAAATTCTCCTTTTAAGCATATATGGATATCCGCCACACTGAAGCATATTAACATCATGATTTGACTCAAGCATTACAAGGTCAGAGCCAGAAAGGGCGTTCATAACTGTATCTGTCATAATACCAAGGTCAGTAGCAATCGCAAATTTTCTTCCGTTTGCCATTTCTACCGTATAGCCACAAGGCTCAATACAGTCATGAGAAATTGCAAATGGTTTTATATGCATACACCCTACATCAACACCGTCAGAAGTAATAATTCTGCACTCATCTATATTATCAAGGGCATCTGTTTTTGCAAGTGCCTCATATGTACCCGCAGTCATAAAAACTCTTGATTTGTGCTTTTTTGAAAACACTTTAAGTCCTTTAACGTGGTCGGAATGCTCGTGAGTTATAAAAATATTACGGATACTGTCTGCATCTACGCCTATTCCCCACAATGCCTGCTCTAACTGTTTGTTGACCATACCTACATCAATAAGAATAGAGTCATTTCCGCCACCTATGTATATTGAATTCCCTGTTGAAGATGAAAACAAGGGACAAAACTTTGCCATTTTTCTTTCTCCTGTCATTATATCAAAAAAGGACGGTAATTAAACCGTCCTAATCTTTTTACACTACGCTTAATACGACTTTTTCCTCATCAGGACTATTTACCAATTCGATATCCGCACCCAAGCTACGCAATTTTTCGATTATATTGTCATATCCACGCTGAATGTGATGTATTTCTTCAATTTCAGTTGTGCCCGTTGCCATAAGTCCTGCAATAACCATTGCCGCGCCGGCACGAAGGTCGTCTGCTCTAACAGGAGCGCCTTTCAATGTTTCAACACCCTTAATTGTAGCGATTTTACCTTCAACTGAAATACTTGCGCCCATACGCTGAAGTTGTTCAGTATAACGGAAGCGATTGTCCCACACGCTTTCAGTAACTGTACTGTCGCCCTTTGCAACGGTAAGAAGTGTTGCAAACTGAGGTTGCATATCGGTTGGGAAACCGGGATGCGGTTGAGTTTTAACGCTACAATGATTTGGTTTGCAATCAGAGAAAACTCTTATTGAATCGTCAAATTCTTCAACAACAATACCACAGTCTTCAAGTTTTGCGGTAATTGACTCCAAGTGCTTAGGAATAACGTTCTTAATAAGCACATCGCCTTGAGTGGCTGCCGCCGCTACCATATATGTTCCTGCTTCAATCTGGTCAGGAATTATAGCGTATTCGCAACCGTGAAGCTTGTCCACTCCACGAATTTTAATAACATCAGTACCTGCACCACGAACATCGGCACCCATAGAGTTTAAAAAGTTTGCAAGGTCAACAATGTGTGGTTCTTTTGCGGCATTTTCAATAATTGTAAGACCTTTTGCTTTAACTGCCGCTAACATAAGGTTGATTGTAGCACCAACTGATACAACGTCAAAATAAACCTGCGTACCGAGAAGAGAGTCAGCATGCGCATCAACCATAGCATTTTCTTCCATACTTACTTTTGCGCCAAGTGCCTCAAAGCCTTTGATGTGTTGGTCAATAGGACGAGCACCTGAACCCAATGCGCAACCACCGGGCATTGCAACTTTAGCATGATTAAATCTGCCAAGAAGTACACCGATAAAATAGTAAGATGCACGCATAAGTTTTGATAAATCATGACCTACAACATTTGTGCGAATACAAGAAGTATCAATTTCAAGTGTGCTCTTGTTAATTGTCTTTATCTGAGCGCCAAGATTGCGCAATATTTTAATCATTGCAGAAACATCGCTGATATCAGGAATGTTTTCAATACGGCAAACGCCCTCAGCGAGAATTGTCGCCGGAATAATTGCTACAACGGCATTTTTTGCTCCGCTTATTTCAACTTCGCCGGTTAATCTGTTGCCGCCACGCACTATGATTTTTTCCAAGGACTCTTCCCTCCCCAAAAATCAAATAAATATATCAAAAACTAAGGAATAAATCGAAAATTGCGATATTTACATAAAAATGCTCAAACGCCTTTAATAGTATAGCACTATTTTATCAAAATTAAAAGACTTTTTTAATATTTTTTTGACTTTATTAAAAATAATTATTTATACTAATTAAATGTGGTTAAAATTGGTTGAATAAAATTAAAAATTATAGTATAATGAATCAAATATGGGCTCCACCCTTGCGGGGGAGCTGTCGCGTAGCGACTGAGGGGAGTAAAACTTTTGACAATTACCGAAAAAGCGAAAGATTTACGCAAAAACTCAACCCCTTGGGAAAATAAATTATGGTATGAATTTTTAAGAACATACCCTATTCGTTTTCGTCGCCAACAACCAATTGACCCTTATATTGTTGATTTTTATTGTTCAAGTGCCAAAATGATAATTGAAGCCGATGGCGGAGGGCACTTTTACAATGATAAAATCAAATATGACGAAAAACGCGATGACTTTTTGAAAAATAAAGGTTATACAGTCTTGCACTTTTCAAATCTTGATATAGATAAAAATTTTTATGAGGTGTGTTCCGTCATAGACAGAACTGTTAAAGAAAAACTTTAACCCCCCTCAGTCATTTTCTGCGAAAATGACAGCTCCCCCTCAAGGGTGGAGCCTATTAAGGAGATGCTTATGATTTACTATTTAGAAAATGATATTCTGAAAATTGCAGTTAACACTCACGGTGCAGAGCTTTCTTCAATTTTCAATAAAAAAGAAAACAAAGAAATGCTTTGGCAAGGCGACTCTCAGTTTTGGGGCAGAAAAAGTCCTGTGCTTTTCCCTGTGGTTGGCAAATACAAAAACGGCAAAACTACATACGAAGGCAAAGAGTACCATTCAGGTCAGCACGGCTTTGCAAGAGATAGTGAGTTTACGCTAATAGAAAAAGCAGAAAACAAACTTTCTTTTGAACTTTTAAGCAACAAAGAAACGCTTAATCAATACCCATTCAGATTCCGTCTTGTATGCTCATTTGAGCTTAATAACGACAGAATTATTGTTGGTTGGAATGTAGAAAATATTGACGATAAAAAGATTTATTTTTCAATTGGTGCTCACCCTGCTTTTTACTGTGAAAAAAGTAAAACGGTGCTTTCTATGAATGGCGAAAATCTTAAATACAATCTTATCAATTCCGATGGTCTTTACACCGCACCGAAATATGATGTTGAAAATTCATTTGTGCTTCACGACAGCGTTTTTGATAAGGATGCACTCATAATTGAAAATAGTGATGTAAATGAAATTTCGCTTATTGATAGCAACAAAAAATATTTAACAGTTAAATTTGATACACCACTTTTCGGCATCTGGTCCCCCGCAAAGAAAAATGCACCTTTTGTATGCATTGAGCCATGGTATGGTCGTTGTGATGCGGAAGATTTTAACGGAGATATTACAGAAAGAGAATGGAGTAATTCTCTCGAAATCGGTGAAAAATGGTACAAGGAGTATGAAATAATAATCCATGAGTAATTACAAATATATTTTATTCGATTTTGACGGCACACTTACTGACTCGTCAGAGGGCATTTTCAAAAGCTTGACCTATGCTTTTGAAAGCTACGGGCACGGCACTCCGTCAGAAGATTTATTGAAACAGTTTATTGGTCCGCCACTTCATTATAGCTTTACTGAAATCTGCGGATTTACCCCTGAGCACGCGGTAGAAATGACAGAAAAATACCGCGAAAGATACAGAGTAAAGGGCTATCTTGAAAGCAAGCTTTATGACGGAGTTTACGAGCTTTTAGAAGAGCTTAAAAATCGTGGCTATAAACTTGCAACTGCATCTTCAAAGCCCTTGAATTTTGTTGATGCAATTTGTGAAAAGCTTGATATTAAAAAGTTTTTTGATTTTCTTGGCGGCACAACCTTTGACAACACAACCGAAAGCAAAGCAATGGTTTGTGAAAATGCTATGAAGCAAATCGGTGGAGATATTACCAACACTCTTATGGTTGGCGACACTCGATTTGATATTGAGGGCGCACACGCAGTTAATCTTCCTTGTTGTGCGGTGCTTTACGGATTCGGCACTCGTGAAGATTTTGTTAAATACAAAGCCGAATATATTGTAGAAAAACCTGAAGAAATTTTAGATATAGTGAAGTGAAAATATGTCAACACCTTTAGCAGACAGACTTCGCCCACAAACCATTGACGATATGGTTGGGCAACGCCATCTTTTAGGCGAAAATATGCCTTTACGCAACATTGTTGAATCAGGGTATTTACCAAACTTAATATTTTACGGTCCGTCAGGCACAGGCAAAACTACACTTGCACGAATTATTGCGAAAAACACAAATCGCAAACTTCACCATATTAACGGCACAAACGCAAGTACGGCTGATATTAAAGCAATAGTAAGTGAGCTTGATACTTTTGCAGCGCCAAACGGTATTCTCTTATACCTTGACGAAATTCAGTATTTCAACAAAAAGCAACAACAGTCTTTACTTGAATACATTGAAAGTGGACAGATTACACTTATTGCATCAACTACTGAAAATCCGTATTTTTACATTTACTCTGCCGTACTTTCTCGTTGTACTGTTTTTGAGTTTAAATCAGTTACACCTGAAGATGTTATTCCTAACATTCAGCGTGGATTTAAATTCCTTGAAGAAGAAACAGGCGTTAAATTAGAAATCGAAGACGGAGTTTGTGAGCATATTGCTACTGCATGTGGTGGAGATGTGCGAAAATCCCTAAATTTCGTTGAGTTGTGTGTACTTTCTGCAAGCATTATTGACGGCAAGCGTGTAATTACACTCGAAAACACAGGCGCACTTACAATGAAAAACACTTTCCGTTATGATAAATTTGGCGACGAGCATTACGATATTCTTTCTGCTTATCAAAAGAGTATGCGTGGCTCTGACCCTGACGCAGCACTCCATTACCTTGCAAGATTACTTGAGGCGGGCGATATGGTTACGGCAATCCGCAGATTACTTGTTTGTGCAAGTGAAGATGTGGGACTTGCTTACCCACAGATTATTCCTATTGTAAAATCTGCTTGTGATATTGCAATGCAGGTAGGAATGCCGGAAGCAGCAATCCCACTTGCCGATGCAGTTGTTTTAGTAGCTACAAGCCCTAAATCAAATACTGCGCACGACGGTATTTTTGCAGCACTTGATGATGTGCGAAAAGGCAATTACGGAAAAATACCAAGGCAGTTACAAAACAAGCATTTTGACGGCGAAGATGCAGAAGTGAAAGGGCAGAATTACTTGTACCCTCACGATTATCCTAACCGTTGGGTAAAGCAACAGTATTTACCTGATGCTTTGAAAAATAAAAAATATTATGAGTTCGGCGAAAACAAAACCGAACAAACAGCCAAAGCATATTGGGATAAAATTAAAGGTGAGTAGTATCAAACCTAACACGCCGTAAATAAAGTAATTTAGCGAATTTTCACTTTTTCATCCTTGACTTGCGTTAGCAAGCCTGCAGTCTCAAAAGCAAAAATTCATCTAAATCCCAATCATTTACGGTTTGAAATTTTTTCGTACAACTTATTAATTAATAAACATAATAAAATATCGGTGAGAATGCAAACAAAATCGTATTAGGTTTGGCACTACTCACCTTAAGGAGAAAAAGGAAATGGCTAAAAGAGAAGATTACATTAGTTGGGACGAATATTTTATGGGTATTGCGCTTCTTTCTGCAAGAAGAAGTAAAGACCCAAGCACACAGGTAGGTGCTTGTATTGTTGACAATAACAACAAGATTATGTCAGTTGGTTACAACGGATTCCCACACGGTTGCGATGATGACGAATTCCCTTGGGACAGAACCGGCGACGAATTTGACACAAAATATCCTTATGTTTGCCACGCTGAACTTAACGCAATTCTTAACAACGGTGGCAGAAACTTAAACGGTTGCAAAATTTACGTAGCACTTTTCCCTTGCAACGAATGTGCAAAGGCAATTATTCAGAGTGGTATTAAAGAGGTTATGTTCCTTTCAGACAAATACAAAGATAGCCTTAACAACCGTGAATCTCGCAGAATGTTTGACGCTGCAGGTGTTAAATACACAAAAGTTAAAATGAATCGTGATGGATTAAACATCAGCTTCAGAGAAGAGGACATCTAATGGGCAAAAATGATTTTTTTGCATTTGCAAGCAGAATTAAATACATAAACCGTTGGGCACTTATGCGAAATACTCGTTATGAAACTTTAAGTGAGCATTCTGCAGAAGTGGCTCAGCTTTGCTACGCTCTTGCAAGTATAGGTAATCAGCGTTTAGGCAAAAATTATAACTGTGAAAGAGCATCTCTTTTAGGGCTTTATCACGATGTGCCTGAGATTATCACAGGCGACTTGCCTACACCTGTAAAGTATTACAGTACAGAAACAAAAGAGGCTTACAAATCAGTTGAAAAGAATGCGTCAAAACAACTTCTTTCTATGTTACCCGAAGATTTATTACCATCATACGAGCCACTTTTCAAGAAAAAAGCAGAAGATAAAGAATTATGGAAACTCGTTAAAGCTGCCGATAAAATCAGTGGTTACTTAAAATGTGTTGACGAGCGAAAAGCCGGCAACAGCGAATTTATTGAAGCAGAAAAAACACTTCTTAAATCTATTGAAAAAATTGATTTAGAAGAAGTAAAAATCTTCACAGAAGAATTTTTGCCATCATATGAAAAAACTTTAGACCAGATGAAAAAGTAAAGGTCGCGTAGGGACGGTTCCCTCCCTCTGTGAGGGAGGTGGCATTTTCGCAAGAAAATGACGGAGGGAGTTACTCCCCCAGTCGCCTTACGGCGACAGCCCCCTCAAAGATGGGG
>CALCBQ010000147.1 GCA_937897215.1 uncultured Clostridia bacterium
GATCACCGCAAGGCTATGCTCAGAGGTATGGTAACATATCTTATTGAGAACGGCCAGATTGAAACAACAGTTACAAGAGCTAAAGAAGTAAAAGCTATGGCTGAAAAGATGATTACAGTTGCTAAAGATAGCAGTCTTCATTCAAAGAGACAGGTTTATTCTTACATCACAAAAGAAGCAGTTGCTAAAAAGTTGATGGAAGAAGTTGCACCAAAGTATGCTGATAAAAACGGTGGTTACACACGTATTATCAAAACAGGTCCAAGAAGAGGCGACGCTGCTGAAATGTGCATCATCGAGCTCATCAACGACTAATGCGGTAAGCTTTATAAAACCATAAAATTAACCCCTCGGGAATAAATCCTGAGGGGTATTTTTTATTGACAAAATCTTTGATTTTGCATCGATATAAATCCTTGCAGGATTTTCGATATACGCTAACGCGTTCGATATATTTGTGAATATACCTCGCCAAAGGCGAGATATGTTCACAAACTCGATATGTTCACTTCGTGAACGAGGATTTGTATCATATCGAGTTTGAGTGTAAGCGAAAACATATAGATTTTGCGTAGCAAAAATATCGAGCAATCGAAGATTGCATATCGACAAAACAATATATTCAATATCAACGCAACAAATCATTGCTTGACATTTTCTCACATTTATGTAATTATAAAAATAGAAAACAGATGTTAATTATGTAGGAAGACGCATTTTAATGTTATTCTAAGGAGTGATTTTATGGAGAAAGTAAAAAAGTTCGCTTATTTTTTAATTATAATGATTTTCATTATGACAACAATTCCTTATGTGCTGGAGTTTGCTTATTTTATAGGTGATGGGATTTTTAAGATTGAACTTTTACCAAAACCAATCTGGGAGTTTCTCGATATTTATTTTTATTATGAAGCACTACCATTTAGAATTATTCAAATGTTCGTAATATATGTAATTTTGTCAATATTGTTATTGATTTTTTATAGAAAGATTGTTTCAAAAGCAACAATAATACTGTCGACAATAACCCCAATCATATTTGCTTTTGGAAGCACTTCTCCTTATTGGGTTTATGAGGCAACAGACAAGGGAGATATAGCATTTATAGTAATATCTGTTGTTGGTATTGTTCATATTGTTGCCACAAATGTTTTATTAATAAGGGACAGAGAAGAATTTGAATATATGTAAAAAGGGGACTGTGAGTTTTCACAGTCCCTTGATTGTTTATTTATCTTTATATTTCACTTGTAAGAACTTATCAAATTCGCGGTAGAAGTAGGCAGAGCCGACAACAAAAGAAACCAAAGTGAATATAAGATAAAGTGCAAGATTGCTGTTGCAACCGAAAAATGAGCCACAATACATTTTGCAAAGAATTGCAGTTTCTATGCTTATAATTGCCATAATAAGAAAAACTGAATAAGCAAGGCAGAAAACAACTTTACCATAAGTGGTCTTTGCAAATTCTCTGAAATACTTTTTAAGGTCTTTGTTCTTTAAATCGTAGATTGTCATAATTATTCCTCCACAAATTTACCCATAACCATAACTTTTTTAATGTTGATGTTATCGTCAAAAAGAAGAATGTCAGCGTCATATCCCTCTTTGATATAACCTTTTTGATTATCAATGCCGATTACCCTTGCAGGAGTACTTGATGCCATTTTGACTGCATCATAAATTGGCGCACCCACTTCTTTGTACATATTCCGCACAAGCATATCAGTTGTAGCCGCACTGCCTGCAAGACAACTACGGTCAGCAAGTTTCATAACGTTATCTTCATAAACTACTTCTAGTCCGTTTTCCTGCATACAGATTTCGCCGTCTTTAAGGTTGCTTGCAGCGAATTCAAGACCGTCAGTAATCAAGTACATTCCGTCTGCACCTTTGCATTTGTAAATGAGTTTAAGCACACCCAAAGGTAAGTGGCGCAAATCAGCAATTACCTGAACTGTGTAACGGTCATCAACAAGACCTGCTTCAACTGCACCTGCAACACGGAAAATTCCACGCTTAAAGCAACTTGTAGATGCATTGTAAATGTGTGTGAAATCTGAAAATCCGTGGTCGAGGGCTTTAATTGTAGTGTCGTAGTCTGCTTTTGTGTGAGCAACCGATACAACAATGCCTTTTTCTTTGAGTTTTTCGCCGAGTTCAAATGCTCCGTCAATTTCGGGTGCTACACCCATAATGCGAACTTTGTCCCAACATTCCATAAGGGGAGTGGGGTCGTCTTTTAACGGAGAAAGAATGTTTTCTTCACTTTGCGCGCCCTTGTTTTCAGGGTTTAAGTATGGTCCCTCAAAATGAACACCTAAAATGTTAGCGTCAGTGCATTGTTCACTGGCTTTTTTTATGTATTCAGTAACCTCTAACAACTGTTTTACAGGGGCTGCAAGAGTAGTGGGAAGAATACTTGTTGTACCGTGTAGCGCATGTGCCTTTGCCATTTGACAGAGTTTGTCGCTATCACAACACATACAAGAAATACCGCCACCGCCGTGTACGTGTAAATCAATAAATCCTGCAGAAAGATAAAGACCATCACAGTCAATAACTTCTGCATCTGTATTGATTTCTTCATTGATTTTAACGATTTTGTTTCCGTCAACAAGTACTGAAAGATTTTTCACTTCGTTTTCAAGTATTACATTTGCATTTTTAAAAAGTATCATAATATCACCTTATCTTAATACCTATACATATATAACCGCCGTCAATAATATCAACAACGCCGTATTCATCGTTTCTAATAGCACCGGGGCAGAAAAGTTTAACTCCGTCGTGATTTTCTTCCCGCTGTTCGTGTCTGTGTCCGTAAAGTGCAAGAGTACACTCATTTTGTTTCGCTACTGAAAGTAATCTGCCGAACGAACTTTTCACATACTCATATTGACCGTGAGTGATGTATATGTTTATTCCGCCCTCGTGTATAACTTGATTTTTAGGATAATCACAATGAAAATCATTGTTGCCCTTAACCGCATAAACACGCTTGCCCTCTAAAAGTGGCTTGCAATACTCAAAATCACGAAATCCGTCGCCTAAATACACAACGACTTCAGCAGTGGGTTGTGCTTTGATTGCTTTTTCCAGTACGCGACAATCCCCGTGAGAGTCGGACAAAACAAGTATTCGCAATCATATCACACCTTTCACACTCATATTATATTATATAATTATTATACAATATAATGGTGGTGTTTTCAATGAATAATAATAATTTTGATGAAATAGTAGAAAAAGTGAAAAATCAGAAAGACAAAACAGAAGCGCAGGACTTTTTAATGAAAAACTTAAACCCGTCGCAAACAAAGAAACTGCAAGAGGTTATGAGCGATAAAAATGCCCTTGCACAAATGCTTTCAACACCGCAAGCGCAAGAATTATTAAAGAAATTTATGGGGGATAAAAATGATTGATATTGAAAGTTTGCTTTCGTCAGTAAGCGATGAAGATATGGCAAAAATTAAAAGTGTTGCAGAATCTTTAATGAATAAACCCGACGAGAAACAAGAAAAACCGAAAGAAACGTCAAAAACTCCTGACTTTCCTATTGATATGAATACAGTTAGTAAAATTATGAGCGTAATGGGGCAGATGAATAAAGAAGATTACCGCACACGGCTTATTACGGATTTGAAACCAATGCTTAATGCCGAAAGACAGAAAAAGGCAGATGAAGCCGTTAAGTTTTTGCAACTTATGCAGATTTTACCCTTGTTGAAAGGATTGTTTTAGATGAGCAATTATTCTTATTCCGAAATTCAGAATATGCAACAAAAAGCAATGGCAAGAGTCCGACAAATGCAGAAAAATACTGATGCGGTGTTAGAAAAAGCACAACAGGATTTTGAGATTGAAAAGCCAAAACCTAAAACCTATTATGAAACAACACCTGTTGCGCCTAAAGTTACAAATATGCCGCCAAATTTCCCCGAAAACAGTGTTTATCCGAGTTTTAAGGAATTTTTCAAGCAAGAGAATAAAGAAGCACCCAAACCGCCTAAGAAAGAGAATAAAGTGCAAAAACCAAGTCAACAAAATGCTCTTGAAAGTCTTTTTGCCGAGCCGGATAAAGCAATGCTAATGGGACTTATAATGCTTTTAAAAAGTGAGGGTGCCGACGAAATGCTTGTAATGGCACTGATGTATATTTTGTCATAAAAATAGTGGGGCATAAACCCCACTGTGTTTATAAATTTGAGTTTGTCGGGCTCTTTGCCCCCCT
>CALCBQ010000148.1 GCA_937897215.1 uncultured Clostridia bacterium
CATCCGGACTCATAGGAACTGTCTGACCATACATTTTGTATGTTACACCGTGGTTAAAAGCATCAATGAGAATGAAAATATCGTATCCACGAACTGATTCGTGAAGTGCACATTTTCCCTCACCTGTACCAAAACGGGGGAAAGATACATCGAGAATATATGAAGCTCTTTCATAACCAGAAAACGCAATAGTTGACTTGTGCTCTGAATCTTGCTGTGAACGCCATTTTACAAGATAACGGTCAATTTTTTCTGCCATTTCTTCGCATCCCGGTAAAGCAATAATACCGAGAGGCCCATTTGGTATTGTGGTAATTTCTCTGTCTGCCATAATTTAACCTCCGCAAATTGAAAACAATTCTATATGTAATTAATTAACATATATATTCTACTATATTTTGTGGTTTTTGCAATAGTAAATCGACAAAAAATTAAAATTTAGTTAAAAGAGTGTTCAACTGTTATAACTGCAAAATATCTTTCGTCTATTTTGCTCAAATTCTCTTCAATTTCTTTGCAAACTTCTTCGTTAGTTAACTTGTATTTATGTGGAACAATCAGGTCAAAAATAAGATTTGTATGTGTAGGTCCGTCAACAACTCTGAAATCGTGAATAGACATTTCTTCGCTCATTTCTGTAACAATGTTGCTTGTCATCTGTCTGAGTGTGTTAATTTTTTCATTATCAACAATAATGGGGTCCATATGAATTGAAATGACCATGCCGAACTCGTTGAAAATATCACGCTCTATAACATCAATTATATCGTGGATTTCCATTAAATCCTCATTTGACGGAACTTCCGCATGTGCCGAAGCAAACAACCTTCCGGGACCATAATCGTGAATAATCATATCGTGTACGCCAACAATCTTGTCGTACGAGAGAATTTTATTTGTAATTTCATCAACAAATTCTTTTTCTGCGGGCTTGCCTAAAAGGTCCGCCATTGTTTCTTTGAGAATATTGAATCCTGCAATGAAAATAAATCCGGCAACAACAATACCTAAATATCCGTCAATATTGATATCGGAAAAAGCAGAAACAATAATTGAAAATGCCGCAACTCCCGTAGCAAGACAGTCGCTGAAACTGTCCTTCATAACTGCCATCATAGGTGCGGAATTGATTTTCTCGCCGAGTTTTTTATTGAATAATCCAAGCCACAACTTTGCAACAATACTGAAAATAAGAATGCCAAGTGAAAGAATACTGAAAGTTACAGGTTCAGGATTAATTATTTTATTGACTGAACTCTTGAAAAGTTCAATACCCATAAGCAAAACAAGAAAAGCAACACCAAGGGCAGAAATATATTCAAGGCGACCATGTCCATAAGGATGACCTTTGTCAGCGGGCTTTGCAGAAAGTTTTATTCCTACCAGAGAAATAATTGAAGCACCTGCATCAGACAAGTTGTTTATAGCGTCTGCCATAATTGAAATACTACCCGAAAATACACCTGCAATATATTTTATGATAGCAAGAAAAATATTTGTGATAATACCTGTAATGCTGCCAAGTGTGCCGTATGCAGTACGTACTTTAGAGTTTGTTACATTTTTGCTGTCTTTAATAAAAAGTTTAATGAGAATTGTGTGCATTTAAAAGTACCTCTTTGGCTTCATCGCCTATAATTCCCCAAAGACCACCAAGAATGAGTGAAAGCGCTTTTTCAGCAATTTCTCTTGAAGAAAAATGAGCATATTGTGCAGACCAACAGTTAAGAATGCCGACAAGTCCAAATTTTCCGTAATTATATGCGAAATCATATTTTTCCATTGACATATTAGGAAAAACACCTTTAAAAATTTCAACTATTTTTGTGTTCATAAGTTCGCCGAAACGATAAACAAATTTTGCATCGCCGTTTTCGCCCATAAGTACACCGATAATGTCCTTGTGTGTTCTGAAATATTCAAAAAATGTTTCAAGCACGTCAATAGGTCTATGCAATATGTCTTCAGGAGTTACCGCAAGAACAGTCTGGTCAAATTCTTCACAAAGTTCATCTTCAACGGAGTCAACAAGGTCATAAACATCCTTGTAATGTAAATAAAAAGTACCTCTGTTGATTTCGACAAGGTCAGTAAGCTCTTTTACTGTTATTTTGTGAATACTTTTTGTTTTACCAAGTTCCGCAATGCCGTGTCGAAGAAGTTTTTTTGTTCTTCTTACTCGAATATCATTGTCGTTAATAGCCATAAAATCATCTCCGTGTATTTTATATAGATATTATACATTCAAAGTGTTCAATAATCAACGGTTGTCTATTAAATTTGTAAAATTAGTTAAAATTATACAAATAATATATTAAAAATATGTGTAGCAATATTTTATAATCTGTGGTACAATAATTTGGTATATGATTTTAAGGAGCGAATACAATGTCATTTATTGAATTAAAAGACGTAGTAAAGACTTATAAAATGGGTGAAATTGAGATAAAAGCGGCTGATAATATCAGTTTCCCTATTGAAAAAGGCGAGTTTGTAATAGTTGTAGGACCTTCAGGCGCAGGTAAAACAACTGTACTTAATATTTTAGGTGGAATGGACAAGGCAACATCAGGCGAAATTGTTGTAGACGGTACTGATATTGGTAAGTACACAGAAAAAGAACTTACAAAATACCGCCGTGATGATGTAGGTTTTGTTTTTCAGTTTTATAATCTTGTTCAGAATCTTACAGCCCTTGAAAATGTTGAACTTGCATCACAAATGAAAGCGGATGCGTTAGAAGCAGAAGAAGTGTTGGCTGAGGTGGGACTCAGCAATCGTCTTGATAACTTCCCATCACAGCTTTCAGGTGGCGAGCAACAGCGTGTATCAATTGCTCGTGCATTGGCTAAAAATCCTAAACTTTTACTTTGCGATGAGCCAACAGGTGCTCTTGACTATATTACAGGTAAGTCAATTCTCAAACTATTGCAGGATACTTGCCGTGAAAAGAAAATGACTGTTGTAGTTATCACTCATAACTCGGCACTTACTCCAATGGCAGATAAAATTATTAAGATTAAAAACGGACAGGTTGATAAAATTCTTATAAACGAAAATCCAACACCTGTTGAGCAGATTGAGTGGTAAAAGTTATGACAAAATCAATAAAAAAAGATTTTCGCAGAGAAATCAAAAAAAGCATAAGTCGCTTTATCTCAATTTTGCTCATAGTTGTTCTTGGTGTAGCTTTCTTTTCAGGAATCCGTTCATCAATGCCCGCTATGCAGAATACTGCCGATGCAGTATATGATAAAGAGAATTTTATGGATATTCGCGTTGCAGGTACTTTAGGACTCACAGAAAACGACCTTGAAGCAATTCGCGAAATAGAAGGCGTTGAAGAAGTTGAGGGTGCATATACAACTGATTTTCTCTGTCTTGCGAATTCAAATGAAATTGTAACAAAAGTTATTGCAACACCAAAAAGCATTAATGATGTAAAAGTAAGTCAGGGCAGATACCCTGAAAAATATAACGAATGTGTTGCAAGTAAAGAGTTTTTAGAAGTATCGGGTTATAAAGTAGGGGACTATTTAACATTATCAACCGGTACTGCGGATAAAGTTTTTGATACACTTGCAGCTGAAATATATCAGATTGTAGGTGTTGGTTCGTCATCATATTTCCTTAATGGAGAGATGGGCACAAGTACTATAGGCGATGGCGTGGTTGACGGCTACCTTGTTATTCCGCAAGAGGCGTATGTTACTGATATATATACTTCAATTTATATAACAGTTTCGGGCGCGCGTGAACTCAATAGTTATAGTAAAGAATATACAGAACTCGTTGATGGGGTTATTCAAAAAATCAAACTTATTGCAGACAAGCGTTGCGATATAAGATATAGCGAGGTGCGTTCACAGAGTAATGAAATGCTTGAAGATGCAAAAAATGACTATCTTGAAGCAGAAGTAACTGTACAGAACGAACTTTCAGAAGCATATCAAGAACTTCTTGAAAACGAGAGAAAATATGAAGAAGAAAGAGCAAACTGGGAAGAAAAACTTACTCTTGTCGAAAATGCAGAAGCAAATCTTCCTCTTTATCGTCAGCAGGTTGCAGACGGCGAAAAAGAACTTCAAAAAGCGAAAAAAGATTTAGAAGAACTTGATGCTGAATTCAAAAAGGCAGAAGAACAGTATGAATCATATGTAAACGACCCTAACATAAGCGAAGAACAAAGACAAAACGCTAAAGATTCTATGCTTTTAGCACAGGGTATGCGTGATATCTCTGCAAAGGCATTTGCATCTAAAGAAGAAGAACTCAACAAAGCAAAACAAGACCTTGCAGATTTGGAATATGCAGTTGCAAATAAAGGCGCTTTAATCAGTGGTGGCGAAGAGCTTGATAAAGCAAAAGAAGAACTTGACCGCGGCCGTGAAAAATACGAAATCGCAAAACAAGATGCCGAGCAGGAATTAAAAGATGCCGAAACAAGACTTAATGAGGCAGAGCGTGAAATCAATTCAATGAAAATTCCTGTGTGGTATGTTCTGAAACGCGATGCCAATGAATCATATTTAAGCTTTAAGAATGATACACAGAGTATCGGTGCAATCGGTACAGTTTTCCCTATTATCTTTTTCCTTGTAGCAGCCCTTGTTGCCCTTACAACAATGACTCGTATGGTTGAAGAACAAAGAACCCAGATTGGTACGCTCAAAGCATTGGGTTACAGTAAAGGAACAATTATCGGTAAATATCTCTTGTACGCAGGGCTTGCAAGTGTAATAGGTAGTGTAATCGGTGTGTTCCTTGGGGAATTTACAATTCCGTATTTCATTCTTGCAGCATATAAAACAACCTATTACAATTTAGGCGAAAGTGTAGTTACACTTAATGTTCTTTATGCAGTTGTGGCTTCTCTTGCCGCAATTATCTGTACAGTAGGCGCAACATTGTTCGCTTGTTATAAAGAACTTCGTGCAGTGCCCGCGCAACTTATGCGACCTGAAGCACCAAAGTCAGGTAAGCGTACATTACTTGAACATGTGAACTTTATATGGGAGCGCCTCAACTTTGGACAAAAAGCAGCAATGCGAAATCTTTTCCGCTATAAAAAGCGTTTCTTTATGACAATTTTTGGCGTTGGCGGATGTATGGCACTTCTTCTTGTGGGACTTGGTATAAAAGACTCAGTTTCTGCAATGGCAAATAATCAGTACGGCGAAATTCTTAAGTATGATAGCGTTGTAAGTGTGGATTCAAATCTTACAAGAGCGCAACGCCGTGCAATGCTTTCAGATATTTCAGATATATCGGATATATCTTCATATTTACAGGCAAACAGAACAATGGTATATGCACAAGGTAAAAACACAGGTGCTACAACAGATGAAAAAAATGCATATATGATTGTGCCACGCGAAGTGGAAAATCTTAAAGATTACATTACAATCCGTGAACGCGGAGCAACGGACGAGTTGCTTGAACTAACTGATGACGGAGTAATCATAACTGAAAAATATGCAAAACTTCTTGGCGTATCAGTAGGCGACAGTATATTTGTCAGATTAAGCGAAGCAGATGCATATCCTAAAGAAGTAAAAGTTACAGGTATAACAGAGAACTACATTTTCAATTACATTTATATGACACCAACATTGTATCAATCCCTTTATAATATTTCAGGGGACTTGAATGTGTTGTTACTAAAACTTGAAGATGGTGCAAATACATCGGATGTTAGTTCACGACTTCTTCAGATTACAGGTATCAATTCAGTAACAATGAATACTGATGAAATTGAACAATTGAATACAGTTATTAATAGTCTGTATTTCATTGTTGTTATTATGATTATTGCTGCAGCAATCCTTGCGTTTGTTGTGCTTTATAATCTTAATAATATCAACATAAGTGAAAGAAGACGAGAACTTGCAACTCTTAAGTTGCTGGGCTTCTTTGATAATGAGTTGAATGCCTATGTTTATCGTGAAAATGTAGTACTTACATTACTTGGTACAATTCTTGGTGTGTTCCTGGGTATAGGACTTCATCAGTTTGTTATGATAACAGTAGAAACTGATATGTATATGTTCGGCAGAGAATTAGAACCGCTAAGTATTGCAATCGGTGCAGTTCTCACAATCGTATTTGCACTTGCAACAAATCTTATTATGTATTTCAAACTTAAAAAGATTGATATGATTGAGTCTCTGAAGAGCGTTGAATAAGCTACCCGACTTGCCTTCCCTTTGAGGGGAAGGTGGCGGCGAAGCCGACGGATGATGTGTCAGTACCTCAATATCTATAAAAATATAAATTAGGAGATAATAATTATGTTCCATCAATTAAACAAACCAACAGAAAAAGATACAATTGCAATTATGAAAACAAATATGGGCGAAATCAAAATTAAATTGTTCCCTGAATTTGCACCAAAAACAGTTGAGAACTTTACAACTCACGCTAAAAACGGTTATTATGATGGTCTTATCTTCCATCGTGTAATCAAAGACTTTATGATTCAGGGTGGCGACCCAACTGGCACAGGCCGTGGCGGAGAAAGTATTTGGGGACACGCATTCCCTGATGAATTTACAGGCGAACTTCACAACCTTCGTGGTGCTCTTTCAATGGCAAATGCAGGCCCTAATACAAATGGTAGCCAGTTCTTTATTGTTCAGGCAAAAAATGTTCCTGACGATTTGCTTGACCAGATGAGAAGTGCTCGTGAAGACCTTTTCCCAACAGAATGTATTGAAGCATATGCAGAAATAGGTGGTACACCTTGGCTTGATTTCCGTCATTCAGTTTTTGGTCAGGTTTGTGAAGGAATGGATGTTGTTGACGCAATTGCAAATGTTACTTCAGACTTTGACGATAAACCACTTAACGATGTTATAATCGAAACAATTATTATTGAATAATTAAATTGATTTGGTATGGTAGGGCGGGGTCTTGACCCCGCCGTGCTTGTTTATTCTATGTTTAAAAGGAGAGAAAATCATGCTCTTTAAAAACATCTCAATAATCAACGAAAACCTGGAAATACAGAGTAATATGTATGTAGGAATTCTTGATGATAAAATTGATTATATCGGTGCAGAAATGCCACAGAAAAACTACGGTGAAGAATATGACGGTAACGGCAAAGTTCTTTCATCAGGCTTTGTGAATCTTCATACCCATTCGCCAATGACTTTGCTTCGTGGCTATGCAGAAAATCTGCCCCTTGACCGTTGGCTTAACGAAAAGGTTTTTCCATTTGAAGACAGACTTAACTGCGACCGTGCATATTACGGTACAATGCTTTCTATTGCAGAAATGTTATCAAGTGGCACAACCTCATTTACTGATATGTATTTCTTTGGCGACGGTGTAATGAAAGCAGTAATTGATAGTAAAGCAAAAACTAACTTTGGTCGTTCAATCGTATCATTCGTTGACGAAGATATTACTAAAAACGATAGATTTCAAGAGGGCGTTTACCTTGCAGAAAAATATCATAATACACAAAATGGTAAAATCAAAATTGATATGAGCTTGCACGCTGAATATACAAACCGCCTCTCAATTATTGAACAGTTTGGCGAATTTACAAACGGTAAAGATTATATCAATCATATTCATTTGTCAGAAACTAAATCAGAGCATGAAAACTGCAAAGCAAAATACGGAAAAACTCCTGCCCGTCTTTTCTATGATGCAAAAGTTTTCAATAGCCCAACAATCCTTGCTCATTGTGTGTGGGTAGAAGATGAAGATATGGATATATTTAAGGATATGGGTGTAACAGTTGCACATTGTCCTGCAAGTAATATGAAACTTGGTAGTGGCTTCTGCGACACATATAAATTGTTGCAGAAGGGTGTAAATGTGGGTATTGGTACAGACTCTGCCGCGAGTAATAACGGACTTGATATTATGCGTGAAATGTATTTGGCAGCACTCTTGCCAAAAGGCGTAAATAATCAAGCCGATATTGTTACACCACAAGACGTTTATAAAATGGCAACTGTAAATGGTTATAAAGCACAGGGTAGAAACGATTGTGGTGCTATTAAAGTTGGCAATAAAGCTGATTTAATTGTGCTTGATATGACAACACCTAATATGTACCCTGATTTTGATGTGCTTAATAATATTGTTTATTCCGCAAACAAGAGTAATGTAGTGCTTACAATGGTTGATGGCGAAGTCCTTTATAAAAATGGCGAGTTCACAACTATTGATGTTGAAAAAATGGGTTACGAAGTAAGTAAACTTGTACGTGAAGTAGTAAATGAGGTTAATTCATAATGATAGAAAAAGCAGTTGAATTTATAAAATCAAGAATTAAAGATAATTATGAAATCGGTATAATTTTAGGTAGTGGACTTGGTGCTTTGGGCGAAAAAATCGAAAATTCACAGTATGTGGACTATAAAGATATTCCAAATTTCCCTGTATCTACTGCACCGGGTCATATAGGTAGATTTGTGTTCGGTACTCTTAACGGTAAAAATGTTATGTGTATGCAGGGTAGAATACATCTTTACGAGGGCTATCCGGTTGAAAGCGTAGTTATGCCAATTCGTGTAATGAAAATGATGGGAGTAAAAAATCTTATCGTTACAAATGCGGCAGGTGGCATTAACGAAAGTTTTGACGTGGGCGACATTATGGTAATTACAGACCATATTAACTTTACAGGCAGAAACTGTCTTGTTGGCAAAAATGACGACCGTTTCGGTTGCCGTTTCCCTGATATGAGTTTTGGGTATGCACCTGCACTTCGCGAAATCGCATTTAACTGTGCAGAAAAGTTAGGAATGAAACTTCAACAAGGTGTATATATCGGTTGTACTGGACCTTCTTATGAAACTCCTGCAGAAATCCGTGCGGTCAGAATAATGGGGGCGGATACTGTTGGTATGTCAACGGTACAAGAAGTAATCGCAGCAAACCATTGTGGTATAAATGTGCTTGGTTTCTCACTTGTTTCAAATAAAGCCGCAGGACTTTCAGGGGAGCGCCTTACTGAAGAAGAAGTTCTCACAATTGGCAGACAAAAGAGCGAAGAAATGCAAACACTCATAACTGAAATTGTAGGTGAAATATAATGTTCCTTAACGGTGCATCTGTGGGCTTTGATACTGTAAATAATAAAGCAGTATTTATTGACCAGACACTTTTGCCAACTGAATATAAAGAAATATCCACCGATGATTATGATGAAATTTATGACGCAATTAAATTTCTTAAAGTTCGTGGTGCACCGGCTATTGGAGTTTTTACTGCCATAAGCCTTGCTGTGCTTATGAATAAAAGTAAAAACCATACATACGAAAATCTTTTTAAAGAATTAAAAGATTACTGCGAAAAGCTTATTCTTTGCAGACCAACTGCAGTAAATCTGAAATGGGCAACAGAAGAAATGCTTAAAGCGGTTGATGGCTGTAATGCTGAAGACTTCAAAGTAACTCTTACAAATCAAGCACTTAAAATGATTGAAGACGATGTTGCAATTTGCAGAAAAATCGGCGAGTATGGTGCAAAAATACTTGAAAATTGCAATTCAATTCTTACTCATTGTAATGCGGGTCGCCTTGCAACTGTAAAATACGGTACAGCGTTAGCACCTGTATATGTTGCAAAAGAAAATGGCCACAATATTAAAGTGTTTGCAGATGAAACAAGACCGCTTTTACAAGGTGCACGACTTACCGCATTTGAGCTTGCAGATGCAGGTGTTGATACAACCGTAATCTGTGATAATATGGCGTCATTCGTTATGAAAAATGGACTTGTAGATGCGGTTTTGGTAGGATGCGATAGGGTAGCTCTTAATGGCGATACCGCCAATAAAATAGGTACAAGCGGTGTTGC
>CALCBQ010000149.1 GCA_937897215.1 uncultured Clostridia bacterium
TAACGTAAATGTTGTTGATGGTGAAATCACAGGTGAACTTGAATTTATGGAAGGTGGTCTTGCACCCAGCGGTCCTCTTGCTGGTGATGGCTATTTCCTTGCTCTTAAGTTTGACAACTTCTCCAGCGGTCTTACTTATGCTAATGTTAAGGTTGGTCTCAATCCCACTCAGGGTACAGGTCTTGTTACGCTTGACAGCGACAAGGATGTTGTATTCAAGATTAATAACAAGGATGTTCAGAAGCTTGAAGTTATCCAGTCTGATAACAAGGGTCACAGAAACATCCAGTACTTCGGTCTCAGCGGCTTGACACTCAAACCTGCTGGTGCATAATGTATAAAGTTATCTGTCCTTTTACAGATTTACAGGATAACAGGTATGTATACCTTTGCGGGGATGTTTATCCCCGTGAAGGCTTACAGCCTACAAAGAAAAGGATATCTGAGTTGCTGAGTTCAGACAATAATCTTAAAAAGCCGCTTATTGAGATTGATGAAGCAAAGAAAGATATCAAATCCCCAACGACTAAAAGAAAGCGGGGTAAAAAATATGAAGATGGCTGACCTTTGTGCAGAACTCAAAAACTACTTTGATTATGAGCGTTCTTTTGGTGTCTTTGAGATAAAGAACGGAAATCTTGTTGTTGATGACTTGCACGATGGTCAGTATTTTCGTATAATAGGGTCTATATTCAATGACGGTGTGTATAAACACCCTGAAACTCACTTGACTGATGAAATATTCAACGGTGCAGTGTGGTATATGGCTGTTCCACCTGATGTACAAGGTTTAGTACAAGAAATGACTGAATGGGAGACGCAATATTCCACTGTACTTAGTTCTCCATTCAACAGTGAAAGTGTGGACGGGTATTCATACACAAAAGCAAGCAGTGGTAGCAGTGCTGGAAGTGATGGCACACCCAATGCTTTTGCTCACTTTGCAGACAGATTGAAGCATTGGAGAAAAGCGAGGGCTGTATAATGATAAGACCGTCAGGATTTATGACTGCACAGACCGTTACTGTGTTTACTCCTGTAATAAGCACAGAGCCAGTGAATGGCGGTTATCCTGTTACCTATACCAAGACTATAATAAGCAATGTCAGGTATATGCATACAATAGATAGCTTTTTGAGAATAACTATCTTTGATATTGACCCATTGATTGACTATCAAAAGTTATTTGAAAATGCTATTATAGTGCTTGATACTTATGCACTTGACACACCGCCCAAAGAGGGCAGTGATACTCATTTTTACAAAGTTAAAAGCATATCTTGCAGGGTAGCTGGTAACAACCAACTTCATAATATAGGAGTTGTGTGTGTATGAGAGTAGAGATTGACACTGAAAAGATAAGAAAAAGGATGGAAGAATTTCAAGGTAATCTGAATGCTTCAATAAAAAGTCAGATTTACCGTGGTGCAATTCCATATACACCTTATCTTACAGGTGCTTTACAAACAAGCGCATACAGTTCAAGTGTGGATAAGAGTGAGTTTTTGATATACAATATCAAATACGCACGATACCAATATTATGCAAACGGTTTAGCCCCTGGTGACTTCCCAAACCGAAACCGTAACCCACATCTATTGGCAAGTTGTTTGTGGGTAAATAAGTATTTAAACCAAAATGGTAAAGCAGACATTCAAGCAATCTGCGATGTTGCTCCAATAGTATTGAGGTTTTGACTATGACAACTGAGAAACTTGTAATATCACAGATTTTAAACTGGCTGAATAGCAAAATACAGTCAGAAGAACTTGAATTGCCTTGCTATATTTCATTAGGTTCACCACTGTACACAACAGGTGAAGGAATATGGGTGCAGTTATCAGGAAAAGCCCAGCCCACACAAAAATATCTGCGTGGCAGGATAACATCCACATTGTCTTTTAGTTTTTATTACAGACTTACAGACGCACACATCAATGGCATTGAAGCAGTTATGCTTCTTCCGTCTGAAACACTTGAAAACTTCTTGCTGACAAACAAGCCACAGCTTGAAGATTTCAAGATAAATAAATTCATTCAAACGAATGGTGGTGTACCGTTCAGCCGTGGTGATGACGGTACGCTCATATATCAATCTTTATGGCAAATAGATTTTGAGGTGATTAAATAATGAAACTTTCAGTTTTAATGGCAAATTATAACCCTAATGCTTCCTTTAAAGGCGAGGTAATGGCAAATGACATGGTGCTTGCCATTGACACATCTGTTTCTCAGACAGCCGCTTTTGGTGACTTTGCAGTAATTCAGGAGCACATTGAAAGCGCAGAGAGTTCTATCAACTCCACAACCAATGACAAAGAGTATATTAGAAGCGGTAAATCTTCTTCCAAAGCTTCAAACCAGCGTACTTTTGCAGTCAGTGGTGACCGCTATGTGGGAGATGAAGCACAGGATTACTTCATGGACCACAAGTATTCAGTAGGTCAGGCGGCAGTTGTAAGATATGTATATTTCAGTCTGCTCACAGGTCTCGGTGAGACAGGTACAGTTACTATCTCTGTTG
>CALCBQ010000150.1 GCA_937897215.1 uncultured Clostridia bacterium
TGCCTGAGGTATTGTTCTTGGGAAACCGTCGAGAATGAAGCCGTTCTGGCAATCATCTTCTGCAAGTCGTTCCTTAATAATACCGATTACAACATCATCCGGAACTAATTTTCCGGCATCGATATAGGACTTAGCTTTAAGTCCCATATCTGTACCGTTTTTAAGAGCTTCTCTGATGATATTACCTGTTGACACTGCAGGAATATTGAATTTTTCACAAATCTTTTCTGCCTGAGTGCCTTTTCCTGCGCCCGGAGCGCCAAGAAGGATTAAGTTCATATCATTTACCTCCGAATTAATCAAGGAAACCTTTGTAATGACGCATCATCATCTGGCTTTCGAGCTGTTTCTCTGTTTCAAGAGCAACACCGACCATAATGATAATTGATGTACCACCAACTGCAAGGTTCATACCGTTTTCTGTGAAAAGGCCTGCTACCTGTGAGTAAATGATTGGGAACATTGCTACGACGCTGAGAAGAAGTGCGCCGATAAGTGTCATTCTGTTAAGAATGTTTGTAATGTAAGTAACTGTTGGTTTACCTGGGCGGATACCTGGGATTGAACCGCTGTTCTTACGAAGATTATCTGCCATTTCAATTGGGTTATACTGGATAGCCGCATAGAAATAAGCAAAGAAGATAATGAAAATAAAGTAGATTGTTCCATAGAATGGGTGTGTCTGACCAAGCCACTCAGTTGTGAGCTTATTCCAGAAACCGCCTTCTTTACCTGGAGCAAACATAGCGATTGTAGGAAGAATTGAAAGAATTGAGCTTGCAAAGATAACAGGGAGAACACCGCACATATTAACCTTGATTGGCATGTGTGTATTCTGACCGCCGTACATCTTACGACCTACAACGCGTTTTGCGTACTGAATCGGGATTTTTCTCTCGCCATTGTCCATCCAGACAATGAAGAAAATCATACCAACGAGTGCAATTGCAGCAATCGGAACAAGTACGAAGTAAGCGCCACCTTTATCAAGATATTGATAGAGATTTGCGATTGTAGTTGGCATACGAGCTACGATACCTGCAAAAAGAATCATTGAAATACCGTTACCGATACCCTTTTCGTTAATACGCTCGCCGAGCCACATTACAAGTGCTGTACCAGCTGTGTAGCAAAGGATAACTACGATTGCCTGTAACACTGCTGAGAAACCTGTGAATGCTTTGCCGTTAGCGTCTGTCAACAACATACCCTGAGACTTGATGAAGAAGTAGTAAGCTACGCTCTGTGCAAGTCCAAGACCGAGTGCTGAATAACGAGTGATTCTTGTCATCTTCTTTCTGCCTTCTTCCCCTTCTTTAGAAAGTCTCTGAAGATAAGGGATTGCTACAGTAAGAAGCTGAATAATAATTGATGCGTTAATGTAAGGTGTGATTGAGAGAGCAAACAAAGTACCATAGTTGAACGCATTACCTGTCATCATTGAAAGGTATGTGAGGAATGTACCTGCTGCTTCTTCGCCGAAGAGACCATCTGTTGAAATGTCAACAAATGGTACCGGCATTGCTGAACCGATTCTGTAGATTAAAATTATAAGTGCTGTGAAGAGAAGCTTCTTACGAAGGTCATCAATCTTCCACGCGTTAATAAAAGTACGGAACACGGTTAAATCACCTCAGCCTTTCCGCCTGCTGCTTCGATTTTCTGCTTAGCAGATTCTGAATAAGCATTAACCTGAACAGTAAGCTTTTTGCTGAGTTCGCCATTTCCTAATACTTTAACTCCATCAAGAGCTTTCTTTACAAGGCCTGCGTTAACAAGTGCCTCAATTGTTACTGTTGCGCCATCCTCAAATGCATTGAGTGCTGAAACGTTAACAGTTGCGATTTCCTTAGCGAAAATGTTGTTGAAACCACGCTTTGGAAGTCTTCTCTGTAAAGGCATCTGGCCACCTTCGAAGCCGACCTGCATACCTCTACCTGCACGGGCCTTCTGACCCTTATGACCTTTACCTGCTGTTTTACCCTGACCTGAAGCAGCACCACGACCGATACGCTTTACGTCTTTCTTAGAACCAGCAGCTGGTGCAAGTTCGTGCAATTTCATTTTGTGCACCTCCTTAAGCCTTTGTAACCTCTAAAAGATGAGAGATTTTCTTAATCTTACCTTGTGTTTGAGCGTTATCAGGTTGTTCTGATACATCGCCAATTTTGCGGAGACCAAGTGCATAAGCAGTGGCAATTTGGTCTTTTTTGCTTCCGATAAGACTCTTTACGAGTTTAACCTGAATTTTTTCCATCTTGTCCACTCTCCTTATTCTGTAATCTCTTTAACTGATTTGCCACGGATAGCTGCAACTTCTTCAGCTGTACGGAGTTTTGAAAGTCCGTCAACAGTTGCTCTAACTACGTTGCAAGGATTGTTTGAACGAAGTGCTTTTGAACGGATGTCCTTGATACCTACCATTTCAACAACGGCACGAACAGGGCCACCAGCGATAACACCAGTACCAGGTGCTGCAGGTTTCATAAGAACTACGCCTGCGCCAAACTTACCTGTAATTTCATGTGGGATTGTTGTGCCTTTAAGAGAAACTTTGATAAGGTTCTTCTTAGCAGCTTCAATACCCTTACGGATAGCATCCGGAACTTCGCCTGATT
>CALCBQ010000151.1 GCA_937897215.1 uncultured Clostridia bacterium
AAGCGACTGAGGGGGGAAATTACGAATTCCGAATTACGCATTACGAATTGAGTTCTACAAACTATAATTTGCCGAAATGCCTTATATTTTCTTTGTAATTTTTCCGTAGATTACGCCGAGCTTCTTTGAGTAGAACTTGCGTTTCTTTTTCTGTTCTTCGGTCATATTTTCTTGAAGAATAGGCTTTTTAAGGGATTCCATATTACCGTCATCAAGAATAAATGCCTGAGTTAAGCAAATACCACCCTTGCCTTTAAGCTGTGCACGTACATAACAACTGATTTTGTCAGAATAGTCTGCAAGATTGATTGTAGTTGTGATTTCGCCGTCAGCGTCAATAGTTTCTGTTTTGATTGTTTTACCATCTGCAATCCAATCAATTTCTTTGCAGTTGATACCTGTAAGTGTGATTGTATCGTTTTCATTATCAACTGCAATTTTTGTAACGCGTGGGCAAATGCCTTCGCCTTTGAAATCTTCGCCTAATTCGTTTTTAGCATATCGTGCAATTGAGAAAAATGTACCTGTTTCCATAGCGTTACGGAGAGTCTGGAGTGAATATTCAGGAAGAATGAAATCCATAAATGCTGTGTCAATCTGGTCAACCTGATGTGCATCGCTGTTTGAAAATCCGAAAACCTTGCGGCCATAAGGTGTAAGAAGTTTTAAAAGCTCATCCCACAAAATTCTATCGCTACGGTTAGGAATATCATACATATTAAGAACTTCCATACCCATACAAGATGGGAATTTCATTAAAAGATTTGCAAAGAATGCAACATTTTTAGGGTCTTTTGCGCAATCGGGATTTTTCTTTGCCTGCAACAAGTCTGTTGGGTGATTGATATGAGAAATACCACCACTTTTTTCAATAAGGGCCATTGGGATTTCGTAGTCGAATTCAAGACCCTGAACACCCTCGTAAGCGTTATCTGTGAAATAACCGTTTACATGGTTTTTCATAACTGTAAACATATTACACTCGATAGCGTTTGGCACATCCTCAAGTCCGCGAGTTTTTGTTCTTGTGTTCTTTTCTGTTTTATATGTACCTGCTTTAATACCTTTGTATTGTTCTTCGGTTAAATAACTGCGTTTACCGTGCCACAAATACTGAAAATTAAAAAATGGAATATGCGTAGGCTTTTCATTCCAGTATTTGCCTAAAATTCCGTGCTCTGCAAAGGCAACAATGTCAAAATCATTGTCATAAAAGCCCATAATCATATCGGTCATGGTGTCATTGGCATCGCTGTAGGTTGAGTGTGTATGCAAATTTGTTTTGTAGTGATGTTCCATATTACCGAGCAAATCAGTTACACTTTCATAAGGGTTTGTAATTTTATATTTTGCCATTTTTATTACCTCACTTGTTTACTACATTCTGCGGATTTCCGTTAAGATATGCAGTAACATTTTCTTTAAGAATATTCATAAGTCGCTCTCTTGTTTCAAATCCTGCCCACGCAATATGTGGAGTTATGAAACAATTTTTTGCAGAGAGTAAAGGATTATCTGATTTTGGTGGCTCAACCGTAAGCACATCAAGACCGGCACCACGAAGCTTACCGTTATTTAAGGCATCTGCTAAATCTTTATCATTTACAACAGGTCCACGACTAGTGTTTATAATGATTGCACCGTCTTTACATTTGTCAATAAAATCGTTGTTTACAAGGCCTGTTGTTTTTTCTGTAAGTGGACAATGGAATGAGATAATATCACTCTGTGTTGCGAGAGTTTCCATATCAACCCACTTGAAATTCTTTCGATGACTCTGGTCGGTTTCGTGGCCTGAAACGGCAATTACATTCATTTTGAAGGCTTCTGCAATATCGGCAACCGCCTGACCAATCTGACCGAATCCCACAATGCCCAATGTTTTGCCACACAATTCGGTAAGTGGTGTCTTCCAATAGCAGAAATCAGGGCAAGTACTCCAGTCGCCGCTCTTTACGCTTTCGCTGTGAAGTCCAACTGCGTTTGTGATTTCTAAAATCAATGAAAAAGTAAGTTGTGCAACCGCGTTTGTTGAGTATGCGGGAATGTTTGAAACGGGAATTCCACGACTCTTCGCATATTCACAATCAACAATGTTATAACCTGTTGAGAGCAGGGCAATATATTTAAGGTCAGGTAATTTTTCAAGAGTTTCGGCTGTCAGGGGAGTTTTATTTGTAAGAATGATTTCAGCACCCTTGCATCTTTCAAGAATTTTATCTTTTGGTGTACGGTGGTGAATTTCACATTCGCCTAATTTTTCAAGCCAGTCCCAAGACAAATCTCCGGGATTCAAAGCGAAGGAGTCAAGCACTACAATTTTCAAAATAATCACGCCTTAGTGTAATTTAATAAAGATATTTTACCATATATTACTTAATATAACAACAAAAAATATTGACCTTTTGTTATAAATATTATACAATTATAATGTATAATTGTGTGCGCAGAAATCTTACAGAAAGGGGATGCAGATGGAAAAACGAAATCTTGACAGAAAAGGCGCTATGAATCTTAGTGCAATTGGCTTTTTTGTAGTAGCAATTCTGCTTACAGTAATCACTATGATTATGAGTACTCAGGTTGCCGAAGGTGGCTGGGCAGAATTTTTATGGGCTTTAGGCAAACTTCAGGATTTTATTCAGTCCCTTGAAAATAACTGGCTTATTGGTCTGGCTATACTTGCGGTTTATGCACTTAAAGCTATTGCACCTATTCCGTTCCCTTTTATTATGATTATGACAGGTGTTATGTTTGAACCTGCAACTGCACTTATACTTAACATTGTTGGTTTTTCAATAACACTTTCAATTGTATATTGGTTTGGCAGACGCTTTGACGAAGGTGTTGCATTACGTAAACTTAAAAAGTATGAAAACGTCAGCGAAATGCTGAAACACGCAGGCAAAACAAAGCTTGGTGTACTTTTTCTTATACGGCTTATTCCGTCAGTTCCTATTAATATGGCAAGTCAGTTTTATGGTGGCATTAAATTTCCTTACGGTAAATTTATGGTGGCATCAATAGCAGGGTATTTCATTAAACTCTGGACATATTCTGTAATCGGCGGCAATATTGCTCAACCATTTACTTGGCACTTTATGGCGCCCGTAATAATTCTTTTGATTGTTTCGGGAGTTACAGTTTTAATAACAAATATAGCGTTGGAAAAACGAAAAGGAGAAAATAAAGATGGCACAACTGAATGTATTGAAGAATGAAATCTTAAACGGAGCTTATGACGAAAGACTTAAGCGAGTTTATGTTACAGATGAGGCAGTTAAAGAACAACAGGGCAGATATGTTTCTCTTGCAAACGATTTTGCAGAGATTTTTAGTGAGAACCGTGATGTTCGTCTTTTTTCTGCACCCGGCCGAACAGAGGTTGGTGGTAACCACACAGACCACAACCACGGTAGAGTTCTTGCTGCAAGTATTAACCTTGATGCTATTGCAGTTGCATCAAAAAATGACGAAAATATTGTTCGCGTAAAATCACGTGGTTATAATATGGACGTTTGTGATATTACTGACCTTGAAATCAAAGAAGACGAAAAAGGTCATTCGCCAGCACTTGTTCGTGGTATGTGCGCAGGTTTCCTTAAATACGGTTACAAAATCGGTGGTTTTGACGCAGTAACAATGTCAAGCGTGCTTTCAGGTTCAGGTCTTTCCAGCTCAGCAGCTTATGAAGTGCTTGTTGGTACAATGCTCAACTACCTTTACAATGATGGTAAGGTTGACCCGATTACAATCGCAAAAATTGCACAGTATGCCGAAAATGTTTATTTTGATAAACCTTGTGGACTTATGGACCAGATGGCTTGTTCAGTTGGTAGCTTTGTAACAATCGATTTTAATAATCCATCAGAGCCGATTGTTAACGAGGTTAAATATGATTTTGCATCTTCAGGTCATTCACTTTGCATTGTTGATACAAAGGGTAGCCATTCAGATTTGACAGACGATTACGCTGCAATCCGTAGTGAAATGGAAGGCGTTGCAGGAGTTTTCGGCAAAAAAGTTCTTCGCGAGGTTGACGAGGACGAGTTTAAGAAGAATATTCCTATGATTCGCGAAAAAGTTGGCGACAGAGCAGTTATTCGTGCTATGCACTTCTTTGCAGACAATGACAGAGTATTAAAAGAAGTTGACGCTCTTAAAAACGGCGATTTTGAAACATTTAAGTCTTACATACTTGAAAGTGGCGACTCATCATACAAGTATAATCAGAATGTATTTTCTGTTAAAAAACCACTTGAGCAACCTGTTTCACTTGCACTTGCCCTTTCAGAAAGCATTCTTAAAGGCAAGGGTGCTTGGCGTGTTCACGGTGGCGGATTTGCAGGTACAATTCAGGCGTTTGTTCCAAACGAAACCCTTGCAGATTACAAAAATGCTATGGAAAGCGTGTTCGGAGATGACTCTTGTTACGTTTTAATTATTCGCCCAGTTGGTGGTACTGAAATTTAATCTTGTGTGAAAACAATCCGCTCCCTCTTAGAGGGTGCGGGTGTCCGGTGGACACCTCTGCGAAGCAGAAGCACTGTCTGAGCCGGCAGGCGAGTAATGAGCTGTCTGCGAAGCGGACTGAGGGAGTTATTAAGCTAACAGAAAAAACTCCCTCCGTCATTTTCTTGCGAAAATGCCACCTCCCTCAATGAGGGAGGGTGATTTCTTTGATTTTCTTAAATCTATAAAATTAAGGTTGATATAAATGACAACTATTGAACTTTTAGAAAAAATAACTTCCCCTGCCGGTGTTGCAGGGGAAGAAACTGGCTCCTTTGAAGCACTCAAGGGGCTTTTTTCACTGTATGGAGATGTGTCTTGTGATGATACAGGCAATATTTTCATTCACAGAAACGGTAAAGGTAAACACATTTTACTTGATGCGCATCTTGATACTATCGGATTTGTTGTAACCGGTATTACAGATGATGGCTTTGTGCGTCTTACAAAAGTCGGTGGAGTTGATATGCGTACAGTGGAAGGTATGGAACTTACAATCCACGGTAAAAAAGATATTTACGGCGTTGTTTGTACTGTGCCACCACATCTTGCAAATGGCGAAAGTAAGGTTTCAACTGATGGCACTTGCGTTGCAGATATAGGAATGACAAAAGAAGACGCAGAAAAAGTTGTTTCTGTTGGCGATAAAGTAAGTTTTCGAGTATCATTTGAAAAGTTAGGCGAAAACAGAGTTTCTGCTACTTATATTGATGACCGTGGTGGAATTGCAGTTCTTATTAAAGCCCTTGAATACACAAATACTGAAAATGAGATTACACTTGTTTGTTCTGCGCAGGAAGAAACAGGTGGCACAGGCGCTACTTGTGCTTCTTTTAATGTGAACGCAGATTTATCACTTTCAGTTGATGTAAGCTTTGCAACAACTCCTGACAGTAATGCAAAAGAATGCGGCAAAATGAATGGTGGACCAATGATTGGTTATTCGCCGATTTTGTGCCGTGAATATTCAGATTTGCTTGTAGAAATTGCAAAAGAGAAGAACATTCCATATCAAAAAGAAATTATGAATGGTCGCACCGGCACAAATGCAGACCATATTACTATTTCAAAGGGTGGAGTACCATCTGCACTTGTTTCACTCCCTCAAAGATATATGCATACACCTGTTGAAACAGTTGATATTCGCGATATTGAAAACTGTGCGAAATTAATTGCAGAGTTTTTAGAAAGGGTGTGAGATTATGAATTTTGAACTTTTGAAAGAAATGTGTTTGTTAAATGGCACATCAGGGGACGAAAAAACGGTTCGCGACTTCATAATTTCAAAGCTCCCTGAGGATTGCGATTATACAGTTGACCCATTAGGGAATCTTATTGTCAATAAAAAAGGCGAAACAGAGCCGAAAAGCAAAGTTGCACTTTTTGCACATATGGACGAGGTTGGATTTATCGTAACTTATATTACAGATGAGGGCTTTGTGAATGTTGCAAGCGTGGGTGGAATTGACAACTCTGCGCTCTTTGGTAAAAAATTAACTATAAACGATTGCGTTGGTGTTGCAGGCGCAAAAGCAATTCACCAATGTAGTAGTGATGAGGCAAAGAAAATCCCTGAAATTACAGATGTTTCTGTTGATTTCGGCTTTGAAAGTCGTGAAGAAGCAGAAAAATATATTTCTCTTGGGGATTTTGGTTATTTCAAATCAGATTTTATTGAATTTGGTAACCATATGATTAAGTCAAAAGCACTTGATGACCGTCTTGGTTGTGCAATTATGCTTGAACTTTTACAAGGAAAGTCAATAATTAACTACACCTGTGTTTTTACAGTGCAAGAAGAAATCGGCACTCGTGGTGCTACTGTTTCTGCATACACAGTAAAGCCCGATTATGCGATTGTAATTGAAACAACAACTGCTTCAGATATTCCTGACACACCTGAAAACAAAAAGGTTTGTAAGGTTGGCAAGGGTGCAGTGGTTTCATTTATGGACAGAGGCACAATCTACAACAAAGATTTATACAAAAATGCTCGCGAAATTGCAAATAAAAACGGTATTGCAAATCAGACCAAAACTGTTGTTGCAGGAGGAAACGACGCTTCTGCAATTCATAAAGCCGCAGGAGGAATTAAGACCGTTGCTGTGTCATTGCCTTGCAGATATATTCACTCTTCTGCATCTGTTGGCAGTAAAGCAGATATGGAAAACGTAAAAGCCCTTGCAAAAGCACTTTTAGAGGAGTTTGCTAATGGTCAAATCTGTTAATTTTCTTGATAAGTTAATTTTTAACTATTTGGGAAAAGAAAACACTGCAATACTTCTTTCACAAACAGGATTTTTTATGGATTGCGAATTGAACGATGGTGTTTTGTGGGCGCAATATAACGATGAAAATCAAATTACGGCAATAATTTCAGGGGACAATGAAAATCAGGTCGCTTTTGCAAGTGAAAATGCCGATTTTGAAGAACTTTCATTTGTAATAAACGGTACAGTTTTATCGTCGGACAAACTCCCTTACAAGCAAATAGACAAAAAATATCTAATGCATATTTCGTTGGAAAATATAACTGGTGAAAAGGGCATTAAATATACTCAATATAGTAAGATTGAAAAGCTAAACGACAAACTCACACCTGAACACACCGTTGTTAAGAAGTTTTTACATCTTAAAGGCTGTTGCGAGGGTGCGGTAATTGAAAAAGGTTTACATACAATTAGTGGTGGATTTATCTCTTTCAATAAAGATTTAGCCTTTATCTCTGACATTTTTACAAAGGAAAAGTACAGAGGTCAGGGCTATGGAAAGGCGATAGTTAAAAAATTACTAACGCTTTCTCCAAGAAAAGATGTTTATTTAATATCCAGAGATTACAATGTTAAATTTTATGAAAAACTCGGTTTTAAAGTCGTGAAAGACATATACGAATATAAAACAAATTGAACATAAAAGGAAAAATTAAAATGTTTTTTGAAATCAGCGACAGAATTAAAGAATTATCAAAGGTAGCGCTCGAAAAGGCAAGCCCTGTATTCAAGGGAATTGACGAGTTGACGGAATATAATCAGCAAAAGGTGCTTTCTGCTTTTATCAGAAATCGTGTTGATGAAACAGATTTTAACAACTCAACAGGTTATGGCTATGGCGACAAGGGCAGAGAAAAACTTGATATGCTTACTGCAGATATTTTTGGTGCAGAAAGTGCCATAATCCGTGCAGGTGCGTTGGCAAGTGGTACTCATACTCTTGCAGTCTGTCTTTATGGTATTCTTCGTCCAAATGATGTTATGCTTTGTGTAAGTGGCACACCTTACGATACACTTCACTCAACAATCGGTCTTGGTGGCAAGAATATGGGTGATGGTACTCTCGCAGATTTTGGTGTTCATTATCAACAAATAGATTTGACAGAAGATGACCAGCTTGATTACGATGCAATTGAGGAATGTGCAAAAGATAAAGCAGTCAGAATGGTTTACATTCAGCGTTCTCGTGGCTATTCTTTAAGACATACAATTTCTGTTGACGAAATCGAAAAAGTTTGTGAAATTGTGCACAGAGTCAATAAAAGAGCAGTTGTAATGGTTGATAACTGCTACGGCGAGTTTACCGAGAAAAAAGAGCCAACAGAGGTTGGTGCAGACTTAATGGCAGGCTCACTTATTAAAAATGCAGGTGGTGGAATTGCTGCTTGTGGTGGCTATATTGCAGGTAGAAAAGACTTGGTTGAGCTTTGTGGTTATCGTCTTACTACCCCTGGTTTAGGCACAGAGGTTGGTGCAACACTTGGGCAAAACAGAAGCGTATTTATGGGGCTTTTCAATGCTCCGCATGTTGTTGGCGAGGCACTTAAAACTGCAGTTTTTGCTGCGTCTGTTTATACAGAACTCGGATTTAAGGTAACTCCTACCGTAGAAGAAACTCGCCACGATATTATTCAAGCAATTTGCTTAGAGAATGCGGAAAATCTTGTTGCGTTTTGTCAAGGACTTCAAAAGGGCGCACCGGTTGACTCTTACGTAACTCCTGAGCCTTGGGATATGCCTGGCTATGATAATCAAGTTATTATGTCAGCAGGTGCATTCACAAACGGCTCATCAATTGAGCTTTCTGCAGACGCTCCACTTCGTGAGCCTTATGCAGTATGGATGCAAGGCGGACTTAACTTCCATAGTGGTAAAATCGGCGTAATGCTAGCAACAGAAGAGCTTTTGAAAAGAGGTCTTATAAAATGAAATTGATGCATCTTAAAAGTGGTACTGATGTGCGTGGTGTTGCAGTTGCAACAGAGAAATACCCTGAAATTCAGTTGACAGATGATGTTGTAAAATACATTTCAAAAGCGTTTATTAAGTTTTTAAGTGAAAAAACAAGTAAAAAATATAGTGATTTACTTGTATCTGTTGGCCACGATTCAAGAATTTCTGCAGACAGAATAAGAACAGCAGTAATTGACGCAGTCAGCGAGATGGGGGTCAATATCTTAAATTGCTCATACTGTTCAACTCCTGCTATGTTTATGACAACTGTTACAAGAGAATGCGACGGCGCGATTCAGATTACAGCGAGTCATCATCCTTTTGACAGAAACGGTCTTAAATTTTTTACTCGCGTCGGCGGACTTTCAGGGGACGAACTTAAATCAATTCTTGCAGATGCAGAAAATGAGCCAAAAGATAAAGCAGGGAAAAACGGCACTATTACAGAAATTGATTACATTTCCGAATATGCCGAGATTCTTCGTAATATGATTAAAAAAGGCGTGAATGCCGAAGACTATGAGCATCCGTTAAAAGATTTCAAAATCGCAGTTGATGCAGGTAATGGTGTTGGTGGATTTTACGCTACACAAGTTTTAGCACCTCTTGGTGCAGATGTTAGCGCCAGTCAGTTTTTAGAGCCAGATGGAATGTTCCCTAATCATATTCCAAATCCTGAAAATAAAGTTGCTATGGAGTATATCCGTAACGCTACAATCAATAATAATTGTGATTTAGGTGTGATTTTTGATACTGATGTTGACCGTGCATCTTGTGTTGACGAAAAAGGCGATGAAATTAACCGAAATTCAATAGTAGCATTAGCATCAGTAATCGCACTTGAAAATAACGAGGGTGGCAGTATTGTAACTGACTCCGTTACAAGTGATGGTCTTCGCGAATTTATTGAAGATATATTAGGTGGCAAGCACATTCGCTTTAAGCGTGGCTATAAAAATGTTATTGACGAGGCAATTCGTCGCACAAATCTTGGCGAGAATACTCCTCTTGCTATTGAAACATCTGGTCATGCTGCGTTCAAAGAAAATTATTACCTTGATGATGGCGCATATCTTATTACTAAAATCATTATTAAAGCGGCTGTGCTTCGTAAAGAGGGCAAGAAGATTGGAGACTGCATAAAAGCTCTTAAAAAACCTCGTGAAGAAAAAGAGTTGCGCTTTAATATTACAGCTGATAATTTCCGTGAAATCGGCGAAAAACTTATTGAAGAAATCAAGGCTGTTGCAGAAAAAGATGCAGATATGATTTTAGCACCTGATAATTACGAGGGTGTGCGTGTGTCTTTTGCAGACGAGAATAAAAAAGGCTGGTTTTTACTTCGTCTTTCTGTTCACGACCCTGTTATGCCTTTCAACACTGAAAGTGATACGGAGGGTGGATGCGTAGAAATTTGCAAAGTATTCTATGATTTAGTGAAAAATGTAAAGGATATTGACTTTACACCTATTAAAGATTTCATAAAATTGCAATAAAATTGTTGACAAAAGCGTCAAAAAATTTTAGTATATATGGTGTAAATATTTTTGCAGGAGGTGTTATGAATGGTATTTGAAAAAGTTCGTGAAATTATTTGCAACCAGCTCGAATTAGAAGAAGATGTTGTAACTATGGACGCTATTCTTCTCGAGGACCTTGGTGCAGACAGCATTGATTTAGCTGACCTTGTAATGACTTTCGAAGATGAGTTTGATTTAGAAATCTCTGACGAAGCTCTTGAAAATATTAAAACTGTTTCCGATATTGTTAAATTTATCGAAGAACACTAATTGATTATTAATTTTATTTGATTATAAACTGCAGGGACGGCTCGTCCCTGTAATTTTTAGATAAGGAAGAATTGAAAATGGCTGAACAAAAAAAGATGGTTGAGGAAATTACCTCAATGGACGTGGATTTTGCCAAATGGTATACCGACGTTGTTAAAAAAGCAGAATTGGTTGAATATACAAGCGTAAAGGGCTGTATGGTTATTCGACCTTACGGTTATGCTATTTGGGAAAATATTCAGAAAACACTTGACGGAATGTTCAAAGAAACAGGGCACGAAAACGTTTGTATGCCTATGTTTATTCCTGAAAGTCTCTTAAATAAAGAAAAGGACCACGTTGAAGGTTTTGCACCTGAAGTTGCTTGGGTAACTCACGGTGGTAGTGAAAAACTTGAAGAACGTCTTTGTGTTCGACCTACTTCTGAAACACTTTTCTGCGAACACTACGCAAATATTATTCAGTCTTACCGCGACTTGCCAAAACTCTATAATCAGTGGGTTTCAGTTGTTCGTTGGGAAAAGACAACAAGACCATTTCTTCGTACTCGTGAATTCTTATGGCAAGAAGGTCATACAATTCACGCTACTGCAGAGGAAGCACAGGAAGAAACAATCAGAATGCTTAATGTTTATGCTGACTTCTGTGAAAACTACCTTGCAATGCCTGTTGTTAAAGGCGTAAAAACTGCAAAAGAACGCTTTGCAGGTGCAGAAGATACATACACAATCGAAGCACTTATGCACGACGGTAAAGCATTACAGTCTGCAACAAGCCACTATTTTGGCGACGGTTTTGCAAAAGCATTTGAAATTCAGTTCCAAGATAAAGACAACAAATTAAAACATCCATTCCAGACATCATGGGGTTGCACAACTCGTCTTATCGGTGCAATTATTATGACTCACGGAGATGATAACGGTCTTGTTTTACCACCTAAAATCGCACCAATTCAGGTTGTTGTTGTTCCTGTTGCATCTCATAAGCCAGGTGTTAAAGAAAAGGCAACTGAAGTTTATGAAAACCTTAAGAAAGTTTGCCGTGCAAAGATTGATTTAAGCGACAATTCTCCAGGTTGGAAATATGCTGAATACGAAATGAAGGGTGTTCCACTTCGTCTTGAATTAGGCCCACGCGACATTGAAAACAATCAGTGTGTTATTGTTCGTCGTGATACAAGAGAGAAGTATTTTGTATCTCTTGACGAGCTCGAAACAAAGATTCCTGAACTTATTCAATTAGTTCACGATGGTCTTTATAATGCAGCACTTGAGCGTAGAAATGAAATGACTTATGTTGCAAACAATATGGACGAAATGATTGATATTGCTGAGAATAAACCTGGCTTTATTAAGGCTATGTGGTGTGGCGACCGTGAATGTGAAGATGCTCTTAAAGAGCAGGCAGGCGTTTCATCACGTTGTATTCCATTCGTTCAGGAAAAAATTGGTGGCACTTGTGTTTGCTGTGGCAAACCTGCTGACAAAATGCTCTATTGGGGCAAAGCGTATTAATTCGTAATGCGTAATTAACTTTTAAATATTGTACGGTGGGGGCTTGCTCCCACCGTTTTTCTTTATTCAATAAATTATAGTTTGTTGGGCTCTTTGCCCCCCTTCCGTCAAAACTTCGTTTTGCCACCTTCCCCTCGTAGG
>CALCBQ010000152.1 GCA_937897215.1 uncultured Clostridia bacterium
CTAAAAGTGATTATGCAAGGGCAATTATTGAGCGTTGTGGTTTACCACTTGCGGCACCATCTGCAAATCTTTCAGGTAGCCCTAGCCCTACAAATGCAAAATACGTATTCGACGATATGAACGGTAGAATTCCACTTATAATCGATGGTGGAAATTGTGAAATCGGTGTTGAATCAACTGTTATTTCTTTTGCAGAAGAGCCACCAAGACTTCTTCGTCCAGGTGGTGTAACACTTGAAGAAATGACTGCTCTTATCGGCGAAATCGTAGTTGATGACGCGGTGCTTAACAAGTTAGAAGAAGGTGCGGTTGCGTCTTCCCCCGGTATGAAATACAAGCACTATGCACCAAGCGCCGATATTACAATAATCAAAAGTGATTTTGAAACCTTTAAAAATCTTTGCGAAAGTGAAGAGAATATTACTGCATTGTGTTTTGACGGCGAAAACGAAAAACTCAACTGTCCGTCAGTTACATACGGCGATGAAAATGACGGTTATAGTCAGTCTGCTCGCCTTTTTGATGCACTTCGCGAATTAGACGAAATGGGCGCTAAAAAAGTTTATGCCCGCTGCCCTGATACAAAAGGTATGGGGTTGGCAGTATATAATCGACTCATTCGTGCCGCAGGATTTAAGATAAAAGTAATATGAAAGACTTCCCAAAAAGAAAAAATTTAAGGTTGCAGAATTACGATTATAGCAGTAACGGATTATATTTTGTAACAATATGCACAGAAGAAAAGAAACCAATATTATCAACAATTGTAGGGGACGATGCCCACATCGTCCCGAAAAAAGTAGTTTTGAAACCATACGGTGTAATTATTGAAAAATATATCGATAGTATAAATAAAACATATAAAAATATTACTGTTGAAAACTATATTATAATGCCCAATCATATTCATATGTTGATTTTTATTGATAATTTCAACAACGGGACGATGTGGGCATCGTCCCCTACAAAACTTGGAACTATAGTACGTTCTCTAAAAACTATGGTTACAAAAGAAGTGGGTTTTTCAATATGGCAACGGTCATATTATGACGAAATTATTCGTGATGAAAAACATTTTCAATCCGTGTGGAATTACATTGAATACAACGCATTGAAAGAATATAATTAAGGAAAATATTTATGAAAATTATTGGTCTTACTGGTCTTACAGGTGCAGGAAAAAGCACCGTTGCACAAAAGTTGATGGCATACGGCTGTTATCACATTGATGCAGATAAAGTTGCTCGTGAAGTTATAAACAACAATGTAAATGTCAAAAATAAATTAAAAGAGCATTTTGGTACAGATGTTATAAACGCTGACGGTACTACAAATCGTCCGTTACTCGCTTCTCGTGCTTTTGCAGATGAAGATAGTACAAATGCGTTAAATGAGATTACCCACCCTGCTGTGATTGAAGAAATTAAATCTATTATTAAAGATATGGAAGAAGTAGGGTATCATGGCATAATCATTGATGCTATTGCACTTTTTGAAAGTGGTTTAGACTCGCTTTGCGATTTTAATGTTACAGTAATAGCACCAAAGGAAATACGACTTGAACGCATTATGAAACGCGACAATATTACAGAAGAAAAAGCACTTGAACGCATAAACGCACAGAAAGATGAAAGTTTTTTCACATCTCGTGCTGATTTTGTATTGTGGAATTACCCACCATACGATATAAATGTAGAAATTCGTCCCATTGTGGCACAAATTCAATTATAAATTGACCATTTGAAAGGAGAAAATATTATGGACTTAAACGAAATGAAAAAAGAACTTTTTTATGAGCCAAAACACGCTATGGAAACAGTTGACGAAACAGTAGTTAAGGCTGCCGACGATTTCTGTGAAGGCTATAAAAAGTATCTTGACGAAGCAAAAATCGAACGTGAATCAGTTGAGTTTTTCGTAAAAGAGGCAGAAAAACTTGGCTACACAGAATTTGACAACACAAAGAAATACAATGCAGGCGATAAAGTTTATTTTAACAATCGTGGCAAGGCAATTATTCTTTGTGTTATGGGTAAAAAAGATATTAGCGAGGGTGTAAAAATATCTGCTGCTCATATTGACTCACCTCGCCTTGACCTTAAACCAAATCCACTTTATGAGGATTCTTCACTTGCATATTTCAAGACTCACTACTATGGTGGAATTAAGAAATATCAATGGACTGCAATTCCATTAGCCCTTCACGGTGTTGTTGTTAAGGCAAACGGCGAAAGCGTAAAAGTTACAATCGGCGAAGACGATAACGACCCACAATTTGTAGTTACTGACTTACTTCCACACCTGGCTCAAGAACAAATGAAGCAGACAATGAGTGAGGGTATCAAAGGCGAACAACTCAACATTCTTATAGGTAGCCGTCCTTTCTCAAAAGACGAGGGTAGCGACAAAGTTAAACTTAATATCATTAAAATTCTTAACGAAAAATATGGTATTACTGAAGGCGACTTCTTAAGTGCTGAACTTGAACTTGTTCCTGCATTCAAGGCACGCGATATTGGTCTTGACAGAAGTTTAATCGGTGCTTACGGACACGACGACAAAGTATGCGCATATCCTGCTGCGCAGGCAATTTTCAACGTTGAAAACCCTGAATACACTTGTCTTACAGTGCTTACCGACAAAGAAGAAATCGGTTCTGACGGTAACACAGGTCTTAATTCATCATATATGAAATACTTCATTTCTGACTTGGCGAAAATGGGTGGTGCTGAACCATGGCGAGTAATGTCAAAATCAGAATGTCTTTCTGCTGATGTTAACGCTGCTTTTGACCCAACTTTCCCAGAAGTTAGTGAGAGGAAGAACTGCTCATATGTAAACAACGGTGTTGTTATTACAAAATACACAGGTTCTCGTGGTAAGAGTGGCACTTCTGACGCATCTGCTGAATATATGGGCAAAATCCGTAGAATGCTCAACGAAAACAATGTTGTATGGCAGATTGGCGAGCTTGGTAAAGTTGATGCAGGTGGCGGTGGCACAGTTGCTATGTATGTTGCTAATCTTGACATTGATACAATCGACCTTGGTGTACCGGTACTTTCAATGCACGCACCACTTGAGGTTGTTTCGAAACTTGATGTTTATATGGCATACCGTGCATTCAAGTCATTCTTTGAGCAGAAATAAAAAAAGCAGCACAATTGAAGTGAACCCCAAAGTTTAGACAATATAAAATATTAAATTGATAGAGAATGA
>CALCBQ010000153.1 GCA_937897215.1 uncultured Clostridia bacterium
AAAATTTCTTCATAAGCTGAACGCCGCTTTCAACGAAAATTCCTGTTGCCTTTGCGGTTTCTTCATTGATTGTATCAACACCATTTACCTCATTGTTCTTATGATAAATCATAAATGGAACAGGGTCAGATGCATGAGTTGCAGTAACAATAGGTGTTGGGTGGTCAGGAAGAATCATAATCTTATAGTCGTCATAATCTTTCAAACCATCAAAGATAATTGGGAGCACTTGCTCATCAATAATCTCAATAGCACGAACTTTGTTTTCAGGCTCGCGTCTGTGTCCGCATTCATCAGGAGCTTCAATGTGAATGTAAGCATAATCACAACCGTTTTTAAGTGCATCAACTGCTGCTTGTGCTTTGCCTTTGAAGTTAGTATCTATATAACCAGTTGCACCCTCTACATCAGGTGTTTCCATTTTTGCACATTTGCCGATACCTTTAAGAAGGTCAACAGCAGAAATTACTGCACCTTTAATGCCGTAAAGTTCTTCAAATGGAGAAAGTGCAGGCTTTTTGCCTTCGCCCCAAAGCCATATTGAGTTTGCAGGACGCTTACCATTCTTGATTCTTTCAAGGTTTACAGGATGGTCTTTAAGCAAATCATAACTTTCTTTCATCATTCTGATAAGGTCAGCAGCGTTTTCGCTTGTTGAAAGATATTCTCCAACAACTCTGCCTGAAATATCGTGTGGAGGTGTCATATTACCAAGGTCTGTTGTACCGTTATCCCATACAAGGCAGTGGCGGTAACTAACACCGCTATAGAATTTATAAATATCGTTGCCGAAATGCTCTTCTACTGTTGCAATAATTTTTTCTGCTTCTTCAGTAGAAATGTCATCTGCACAATAGTCAACCATAGTCTTGTCTGCGTAGTTTTCTTCGTCTGACAATGTAACTATATTGCAACGAAGTGTAACATCTGTACTTTTGAGGTCAACACCAATGCTTGCCGCTTCAAGTGGACTTCTGCCTGTATAGTAAATTGATGGGTCAAATCCCATAACGCTCATATTTGCAACGTCGCTACCGGGTTTCATTCCGTCAGGAACAGTTTTAACAAGACCTACTGTACCTTTCTGTGCAAGTGAGTCAAAGTTTGGCTTTTTAGCCATCATCATAGGTGTTTTGCCATCAAATTGTGGAACAGGGTAGTCCGCCATTCCATCATATAAAACTACAACGTATTTCATAAATTTGCCTCCGTGGGATAAAAGTTTATTCGCTGATTTCCTCTGAAGATTCTTCTGTTTCTTCAATGATTTCAGCTTCAACTGTTTCTTCAACAGTTTCTTCTATTGATTCTTCAACAACTTGTTCTTCGACTACTGTTTCAACGTTTGTTTCAACACCTCTTTCAATATATGAATATGAAACAGGTTGTTCCGCGTTTTCTTCGCCATTAGATTCTGTATTTTCGTCATAAATAGGAATAATACCGAATTCATCAGGTGTAGCAACGCCATTTATAAGCGCATAGTGCTTTAAGTTTTCATAGTACATAGCAATTGTGCAGTTTACATAAGGTGTTACATAAAGAGCTGCAATACCAAATGTAACTACAACTAATAAATACCATAAAATGAATGAAAGTCCCACAACAAAAAGGTCGAGTTTGAAACCATCAGTTATACGTTTGCTTAAATCTCTTGCCTGTTTACCATCAAGATTTGGATTATCGTGAATAATCTGATGAACGAAGAACCATTGAAAACCTTTGATAATACCAGGAACGATAAATAACAAAGTCCAAAGGATTGTGAATATTTCAGTAACAACGCCAACCTTGAAATATGTGCCAAAGTTGTCGAGACCTTCACGGTAAAGTGATTTCCAATCAGGATTACCACCACGGAGATGGTTGAGGAAATAACCTGCCATACTGATTGTGAAAGGCATAAGTAACCAAGTAACAAAACTTGAACTATTTGAAATAGATGAGCTTATCATTTCACCGTCTTCAGAAAATTGCTGAACAACCGTAGCACCGCCATTGATTGCACCTTCAATCAATGTAAGCGGAAGGCAAGCCAAAGCCATATAAAGCCACTTGCGGTCAACACCAATAAATTCACGAGCTTGTTGTTTAATTGCCTGTCTGTTCAAAATTTCCATAATAAACCTTCTCTCATAATTTATTTAATATAATTTTATCATACAAAATATGTAATGTAAAGAAACTATTTTTGCCTTATTGATAAAAGTAAAAGTATAACAATTACGCATTGCGAATTGCGAATTCAGAATTAATCAATACCCCAACCGCTTATATTACCTCGTTGCATACCACCAACAATCTTTTGGCGAAGTGCAGGGTATCGTTTGTCCAACTCTACAAGAAGATTTTTAGTGTATTCACGGTTTGTTTTTTCGTCAGCAGGACATTTACTTTCAATAATAGGTGCATTTTCTTTGTTCGCAACTCTGGTTATATCACTTTCATAAGCAAAAACCATAGGTCTAATCATATAAAGGTCTTTGCGTGATAAATATGAAACAGGGGAGAAGCATTCAGCCCTACCGTTGCCAAAAAGATTCATAATAAATGTTTCTGCTGCATCGTCTAAATGATGCCCAAGTGCTATTTTGTTGCAACCTAACTCTTTTGCAGTATCGTGAAGAAGTCCACGTCGCATTCTTGCACACAAACTGCAAGGATTACTCTCTTTACGCTCTTCAAAAATAATGTGATAGAGTTCTGTTTTCTTTATTATATATGGTATATCGTATTTGTCGCAGATTGCCTGAATTTCAGAGTAATCTGCACATTCTCCATAGAATTGTGGGTCTAAAGTAATTGCGCAAAGTTCAAATTTTTTAGGATAAAAAATCTTAAGGTTAGCAAGGCACAAAAGCATAACAACGCTGTCTTTTCCACCTGAAACACATACGCCGATTTTGTCGCCATCTTCAATCATGTTGTATTTATCAACTGCTGCACGGACTAAACTTAATAACTTCTGCATAAAAACCTCTTTTCTTTTATGCCTCCCTTGTCAAAGGGAGGGGGACCACCGCAGGTGGTGGAGGGATTCATTGCCTCCCTCTAACGAGGGAGGTGGCAACGCGTAAGCGTTGACGGAGGGAGAGATACAAATTGCCATTGTACTACTTCAACAACATTTTATCTTAAAAATATGTAAAAGTAAACAAATATTTTCAAAAATAATAAAAAAGAAAAATATATGAAAATCGAAGAAAATTAAAGAAAAACAGAGATTTATATTTCTCTCGTTAAATTTTCAAAAAAATGTGTTGACATTATACTTTTCCTTTGGTATAATTCTCGAGCAATTAAAAATATTATTCGGAGGTAAGTTCTATGTCAACTTATATGCCAAAAAAGGGCGA
>CALCBQ010000154.1 GCA_937897215.1 uncultured Clostridia bacterium
CTTGTTTTCACTCCTTTTTAAAATAAAACTAAAATAAAAAACTGCATTTTCGCCCAAACGCAAAAATGCAGTCAAAAATACCACACAAATTCGTTCAAGCTTTAGCTTCGCAGGGCGATGAAATTACATTAAATCATACCTTGTTTTTCGATATGACTTGCTGACCTGCTAATAGTGTCGCCACTAAGGCTGAATTTCATAGGGATTTAATCGGTTTTAAGCTACAGCTTTCCATTTATCCTTCATAAAAAAATCTCGTAATACAACCAGTATTACGAAATTATTTTTATTTTACCTAAATGAAAATTGTTACGCTTAAAACTGCTTCGCATCTTAATTCTATAAAGTTTGGATACAGAACGAGGCATAAATGTGAAGGAATCCTTTCGGATTTCAAACATTTTAACGAAGTTATGTGCCAAAATTTATGAATTAAGACTATTAAATTCCTATGAAATTCAGCCTATGCGGCAGTAATCCGTATCCCTGTGGTAGCCTTACCTACCGAATAGGTTTATTACCTACTTATTATCACTCTTAAACGCCTATTTGTCAATAGAAAAATTAAGAAAAAATCTGTATTTTTCTTATTTTTATGCATTTATTTGTGTATTCTTAGTATTCAGCAAGTTGCACAGTTATATTTTACCCAATTTGTTAGATTTTAACGAAAATCGTTTTTTTGTGTTCATTTTCCGTTAAAAATCAGTTTTTGGATTGAAGACAAATTAAAAATATGCTAAAATATACGAGTTATATACTATTATATAAGGAGTGCGTAAAATGAGTTTATCTCAAACCGTAAAAAACGGTGTTGACATGGTCAAAACCCATTGGAAAACACCACCTAAAGGCAGATATATGCCTTACAAAGAAATCGCCGCTTATTCAGGTGGTGGTATCGGTGCATACATGATTATCACATTAGGTAATGCATGTCTTTTATCTATGGGTAATACACTTATTTCTTCAACACTTGGTGTTGGACCAACAGATATGTATTTACTCTATGTTATCGCAATTCTCATCAACATTCCTTTCACAGGACTTCGTGCGACAATTATCGATAACACAAGAAACAAAGCAGGTAAATATCGTCCATACATAGTAAGAATGGCTATTCCTTCAGCTATTATTTGTAACCTGATAGTATGGTTCCCTTACGACAAGTTAAGTCTTATCGTTGGTGAAGGTACAATATTCGGCAGAGAAAAAGACTATGTTGCAAAATGTGCAATAATTCTTATTCTTAATATTCTTTTGAACTTCATCTATTATTTCTTTTATGACGGATACGAAAATCTTATTCATGTTCTTTCGCCTAACACACAAGAAAGAGCTGACGTACAATCAGTCAAGAGCGTTGTTTATTCATTCGCTCCTACTATTGTAAATCTTTTCACACCAATTATTGCAAGAAATCTTTTCCACACAAACACTACAGATATTCGTGTTTATAGATTCCTCTACCCTATTCTTGCTGTTTTAGGTGTACTTCTTTGTATCGTTGTTTATAAACATACTGAAGAAAAAATTGTTCAGGCAAAAACTCACGTTGTTCAGATTAAATTTATTGATGCCCTTCGTGCAGTTGCAAAAAACAAATATTTCTGGATTATCTCACTCGCAGGTTGGATTGGATTCCTTGAATCAGCTTATGCAAACATTCTTAACTGGCTTTACAACTACGGTGGTGCTTGTAACGGTAACGTTTACGGCCTTGTTGTTACTCTTTATGGTAATGCATCTCTCTGGGGTATGATTGCTGCACCATTCTGCATCAGAAAATGGGGTAAAAAAGCAGTTCTTATTGTTACAAACATTATGAATGTTGTATTTATTCTTATGATGCTTCCATTCACACAAGAAATCAATAACCTTACAATTTGGCTTGTTATGGGATGTTTGTATCTCAATGCTTTAGTGGGTTCATTTGCACATATCCTTAACCCAACAATCCAGGCTGACATCCGTGACTACCAGCAGTACCAGACAGGCGAAAGAATTGACGGTATGTTCTCTGCTGTTGCTACTATTGGTACAATCATTACTCTTGGTACATCTGCTGTTCTTCCTGTTATCTATGAAAAAGGTGGTATTACTGCTGAAGTTGCTAAAAAGGTTACTGCTAACCCTGAAGTTCTCAATCGTGTTCTTGGCGACGGTAAAACTGTTGGTCAAATTCTTGCAGAACAATTTGAAGCAGGTCAAAATAACTATGTCAATCCAAACTCTGCATTGTATGATTTAGATATTTTCCTTCCTCTTATTCATGCACTTATTATCATTGCTGCTGTTGGTGCCTTTATGAACGTTATTCCATTCTTCTGGTATGACTTTAACGAAAGAAAACAGAAATCAGTTATTCGTGTTCTTAAAGTTCGTGCACTCTTTGAAGACTATGGTAATGGTATTACAAACGATGCTCAACTTGTTGAGGGTATTGACCTTATCAAAAACGCAAGAGAAATGGCTGCACAAGAGCCGAAAGTTCTTGAAAAAACTTATAAATCAATTAAAGATAAAGCTGAAAAGAAAGCGGCTAAAAAGGCTTACATAGAAGCTATTAACTTTAACGAAGAAATTGAAATTTCTAAATTTGTTTGTGAAGAACTTGATAAATTCTCAACTGATGCATTTAAGTATCAATACAATGTTCAAAAAGGCATTTATGATTCAGGACTTCAAGGTCTTAAGCTTATGAACCTTGATGAAATCAATGCTGAAATGGCTGCTGCTAAGGCAATGCCTAAATCAACTAACGAAGAAAAGGAAATGCGCAAGTTCGCTATTGAAGTTGCAAGAAATAAGAAGTCTGCATGCAAGGCACTTAGCAAATATTTTGCAAATGAAGAACTTGTACAGCCTGAATTTACTGAACTTGAAAAACTCTTTGATGCTGAAGATGAGTGCGATACAAAACTTAAAGAACTTTATCTCCAGCTTAAAGATGCTAAGAAAGCAAAAGATGGCACCGCGAAAGAAATTAAAGCAGACATAAAAGCTTACGAATCAAAGAAAAAAGAAATTCACAAAGCTTCAAAGAAAGAAATGGACAGACACGCTTACTTTGCACGCGCTGCTAAACCTTATCTTGACGCTGAAAAGCTTGTTAAACAAGAAGAAAACTACAAGCATTTTGATGAAATTGCAGAGATGTATGAAGAATCAAAAGCTCGTTACGAACAGGCTATGGCTGAAGCAGAAGCAAAGGCACTTAAAGAAAAAGAAGAAGAAGATGCTTATGCTGCACAGTTAAAAGCAGAAAAAGCTGCTAAGAAGGCTGCTAAGAAAAACAAATAATTGATACACAAGAAAAGCCGACTCGTTTGAGTCGGCTTTTTGCATATTCGTTTGCATAAATTATAGTTTGTCGGGGCGTTAATGAATAATGAATGATGAATAATGAATAATT
>CALCBQ010000155.1 GCA_937897215.1 uncultured Clostridia bacterium
CATATTTAAGTCTTTCGTTAGGAATAACGATAAGAGAGTCAACATGCTGTGCAAGTTCAGCGATACCTGCTTCAGCCTGCTTCATTCTGTGGTTACCTTCGAATGCGAATGGCTTTGTAACGATACCAACTGTAAGAATGCCTTTTTCTTTTGCGATTTCTGCGATAATTGGAGCTGCACCTGTACCTGTGCCGCCGCCCATACCAGCAGTAACGAATACCATCTGTGTACCTGAAAGAGCTTCGATAATTGAATCACGGCTCTCTTCAGCTGACTTCTGACCGATTTCAGGTTTTGCACCTGCGCCACGGCCTGCAGTAACTTTTTCGCCAATCTGAATTTTCTGGTCTGCAAGTGAACGAGCAAGTGCCTGTTTATCTGTATTAACTGCTACAAGCTCAACGCCACCGATTCCGCCTTTTGCCATACGGTCAATTGCGTTTCCGCCGCCACCGCCGACACCGATTACTTTAATGTTTGTAATGTCCTGATACTGGTTATCAATTTCGAATGCCATGTTTAAACATCCTCCTATGTATAGAAAATTTCACACCTATGCATTATAGTTATAGGTTATTTTAACATTATTAAAAAATAATTGCAATATATAATGTATATATTTTTTGCAATTTTTTAATTTTTTTCAACTTTTTTGCCCTTTTTTATGCTTTTAAGCAGCTGAAACAGTTGTTGATTCTTCTTTTTCAGTTTCTTTTGTACTTTCTGTTTCATCAACTACTGTCTGTGGCTCGGTTGTTGAAGTTTCTTCAGACCAATAGCCTTTACCGTCAACAGACAGATTTATTGTACCGCGATACTGTGGATTTTCTTCATCCTGTGTTTCAATTGCGGCTTTACCAAGAGCAATTTTCTTTGGCAGATTTTCTTTATTTGTTTCGCCTAAGTCAAGAGTTATTCTGCCCTGATATGTGAGTTTTATGTCATAAAGATTTGATAAATCCATAGAAGTTATTCCGTCGAGTCCGTTTTCGGAACAAACTTTTCTGACACTCATAAGCTTTTCAAGATAATTTGTGCCTGCGATAATAGGCTTACCTGTTTCAACTGACTCAATTTCGCCAATATTAAGCAGAATAATATTTTCGCCTATATACTCCAAATCCTTTTCAAGAACTTTACCGTTTTCATTAAGCAAAGCATAATAACCGTTTACAGAAACAGCATATATTGCCTCGGTTTTTGTGATAACAAGTTCAAGTTTTGTTGGCAAATGTCGTTTGATTTTTACAGAATCAACATAGGGAAGTTCAGTTGAAATTTTTTCATTTATTTTACTCTTTGAAATAAAAATCAGATTATCGCCTATATTCACATCACTTTTTGCAATAACTTCTTCTGAAGAATACACTGTATCCCCTGTTACTGTAATTTCGCTTATATTGAAAAACATTGTAAGTGCAAGGGTTATGCCTGCACAAAGAAAGACAACAAGTAACACGATTCGTGTTATCATTTGCTTTCTTTTTTTCTTTTTTCTTCTTTGATTTGTACGATTAACAATTCGTTCATCGCCCGAAAGTTGATTATTTCGTGATGTATTCGGATTGTTAGATTTTTTCATCGTCCTTCACCCTTTTAATATCTGCACCTAATTCATCAAGCACTATTTCGGGATTTTCGTACCCCCTGTCTATATGATGAATTTCTGTTATTTCTGTTGTACCGTAAGCATTTAGACCTGCAAGTATCATAGCCGAACCGCCACGCAAATCCGTAGCTCTTACATTTGCACCATTGAGATGTTTAACACCTTCAATTACTGCCATTCTGCCTTCTACATTAATTCTTGCACCAAAGCGAAGCAATTCGCCGATATGCTTAAATCGGCTTTCAAATATATTTTCTACAATTACGCTTGTGCCTTCACAGATTGTGGTAAGAGCCATCATTTGTGCCTGAACATCTGTTGGAAATCCCGGATAAGGCATTGTGCGAATCATTCGTATTCTTTTTAGTTTTGACGGTGCGCTCAGACACACCCATCTGCCACTGACTGTTACATCGCACCCCGCTTCACGTAAAGGTTGGATTGTGGGTCCGATATGGGCAGGAATTATATCTCGCAAACATATTTTGCCGTTAGTCATTGCGGCAGCAATCATATATGTTGATGCCACAATTCTGTCAGGAATAACCGTATGTTCAGTTGAGTGTAATCCATTTACACCCTCAATAGTAACAGTACCATCCCCCGCGCCGTGAATTCTTGCTCCGCAACGGTTTAAGAAATCGGCCAAGTCGCTGATTTCTGGCTCGCGCGCCGCATTTGTTATTATGGTTGTACCTTTTGCCATAACTGCGGCAAGAATAATATTTTCAGTTGCGCCTACACTTGGGAAGGACAAGGTAATGCGAGTACCCGTAAGCCCTTTTTCTTCGGCAGAGCAGACTAAAAATCCATTTTCAGTTGTAATAGTTGCACCGAATTGTTCCATAGAGGAAAGATGCAAATCAATTGGTCTGAGTCCTATTTCGCAACCACCCGGGGTTGACAGAACTGCTTTGCCCGTTCTGCCTAATATTCCGCCAAGGAACACAATAGACGAACGCATTTCGCGCATAAGATTATCGGGTACATCGTTACGATTTACATTTGTCGAGTCAACTGTAACCGTATGTCCTTCACGAGTAACAATGCAACCTAAATACTTGAGAATTTTAATTGTTGCCTCAACATCAGAAAGAATCGGGCAATTATGTATTACTGAAACTCCGTTCACAAGCAACGTTGCCACAAGTATTGGAAGTACGCTATTTTTTGCCCCTTGTACGGTAATTTCGCCATTTAATCTGCGATTACCATTAATTATAATTTTATCCAATTTTCACACGCCCTTCAAAGTTATGTTGACGAGTATAAAATACTTTCGACACATACTATGCAGTTTGTGGAAAAATGTTATTGTGCTAAATTCGTTATAATTCTGCAGATTTCATCTAAAGCATTAGATTTTGCATTTTTTAATGCATTTGTTGAAATTGTTGTAAGTTTTTCTGGATTTTGTTTAAGGTCCATAATGGTTTTTGCAAGAATTTCGCCGTTAAGATTTTTTTCTTCAATTAGGATTGCACCATCATTTTCGACAAGAGTCATCGCATTATGAAATTGATGATTTTCTGCCACATTTGGCGACGGAATAAGAATTGATGGTTTACCTAATGCCTGAATTTCTGAAATTGAACTTGCCCCTGCGCGACTGATAACAACATCGCAAGCAGAAAGACAAATATCCATATTATCTATGTACTCACGGATTTCGATATTTGTACCTTGTCCGAAAGTAACACCGTTTTCTTTAAGTTTATCTCCTACCCATTTACCGAATTTGCCTGTAGAGTGTAAGAAACAGATGTTTTTTTCATTTTTAAGAGTTGAAAGCATTTCTACAATTGCATTATTGATTGCATCTGCACCAAGTGAGCCACCCATTGAAAGCACAAGCATTTCATCATCTTTGACACCTAATGTTGCACGGGCAAAATCACGGTCTGCTTTAATTATTTCGCGTCTTACGGGGAGTCCTGTAACAACGGGAGGGTTTTTACATTTCATATATTTCTCGGCAGCAGAAGAAGTAAGCATTACTTTATCAACTAACTTTGCAAGTGCTTTATTTGCTACACCGGGGAATGCATTTTGTTCGTGAATTGCAGTTTTAACACCCATTTTAACTGCGGTGCGGAGTACCGGACCTGTTACATATCCACCAAATCCAACAACCACATCCGGAACAAATTCGCTGATAATCTTTTTAGCATCGCCTGATGCTTTTAATGTAAGATAAGCGGTTTCAAGATTTTGTTTTAGACCTGAAAAGGACATTTTTCTTGAAAATCCGTTCATTTTTAATGTTTTTAACTCGAATCCCGCTTTTGGGACAATCTGAGTTTCCATTCTGCCTTCAGTACCCACAAAAAGGATTTCTGCCGTCGGGTTTAATCTTTTAACTTCATTTGCTACGGCAATAGCGGGGTTTATATGGCCACCTGTACCGCCTGCAACGAACATAATTTTCATACCCTATCACTCCTTTTTTCGAGCACTTCTTGAAATCGAAAGCACCATTCCCATTTCACAAAGCAAAATAACTACCGAAGTACCACCTGCAGAGAAGAATGGTAACGAAATACCTGTATTTGGAATAAAGTCGCTGACAACTGCGATATTGAGTGCTACCTGAACACCTATTTGGAAAACAATACCCATAGCAAGCAATGCGCTGAAACGGTCTTTTGCACGAAGTCCTATTTTTATTCCACGATAAACTAAATAAGCAAAAAGAAGAATAATTACTGTTGCTCCCACAAAGCCCAATTCTTCACAAACAATTGAGAAAATAAAGTCATTTTGTGGCTCTGAAACATAAAGATGCTTCTGTTTTGACTGACCTAGACCAGCACCTAGAAAACCGCCTGAACCGATAGCAAAAAGAGAATTATTAATCTGCCAACGCGCCTTTAACGGTTGATAATCTTTATCAAGCCAAGCTACGATACGCTCGCCTGCATACTCTTTAAGAATATCGGGATTAGCGATTAGAAGTACTGCTACTATAGCGATACCAATACCTGCAATAATAAACCACTTGTTATTCACTTCTCCAAGGAAAAGCATAACGATACCGAGAGCCAACATAAGAACCGTACCTGAAACGTGATTTTCAAGGAATACTAATCCTGCAAATGCAATGATAATTACGCCATAAAGAATTGTTGTTGTGAAAGATTTATAAACAACTAATCTTCCGTGAGTCCATTCCCCAATTTTTCTGCAAACCACCATTTCACTCGGAACTTTACCTACTACAATTTTATACTGTCTTTCAAGCAACAATGCAAGAATCATAATAAGTCCGATTTTCGCAATTTCTGACGGTTGGAATGTTGTAAAACCTAAGTCAATCCAACGCTTGAATCCCGATTTGTATTCCGGAAGAACTAGAACAAGCAACAGCAAACCGAGAGAGACTACCACACCAATTACTGCTACCACTCTGAAATACTCATACCTTATTCTTGAAATTATATACATAAGAATAAGACCTATGACAACCCAAAATAACTGACGATAGAATATTTGAGTACTGCTTCCGCGATTATAATAACTATAAGTATAGCTGGCAGAAAACAGCATAATAAGACCTACTGTTACAATGGTCATAAGAACAAGCAAAAACGGAATATCCATTGAGCCCTTATTAAAGAAAGTGTTTATAATACCATTCTTTTTCTTTTTTGTTGCCATTTTCTCACCGCCTTTATGAATTTAATAATTAATTATTTTTTGATTATACCGTAATAATAGAGGATTAATCCGATTACACAACCTAAAATATTTACAAGAGAAAAGATTGTTACGATTTTGCGCTCTTTCCAACCACACATTTCAAAGTGATGATGTATTGGAGCCATTTTAAAAATACGCTTACCATGTGTAATTTTGAAGTAGCCAATCTGTAAAACATCAGAAAGTGCTTCAATCACATAAATAATACCGAAGAATACAAGGATAAGCGGACAATCTATTGCATAAGCAAGTGCTACAACCATACCGCCCAAGAACATTGAGCCTGTATCGCCCATCATAACTTTTGATGGATAGTAGTTCCAAATTAAATAACCAAGACAACCGCCAAAAAGGGCTGCTGCTAAAATACTTATGCCGAAGAATTTTGTCATAAGAGCTGCAATGCAGAAAGCAAGGGCTGCAGTAGATGTAACAGAAGCACAAAGTCCGTCAACACCATCAGTAAAGTTTACTGCATTAACTGCACCGTAAATTACTGCAATACCGAAAAGCCAGAAAAACCATTTAAGGTCAACTGCACCAACAAATGGAATATTCATATAAGTAAGACCATTCATTGAAAGTGTTGCAAGGTAACCGATAATAAGAATTACCTGTGGAATAGTTTTTTGGATTTCTGTAAGTCCTAAATTTCTCTTTTTAACAACTTTAATGTAGTCATCAGCAAAGCCAACAAGCCCAAGACCGATTGCGAGAATTACGCCTGCAACAAGTTTAACCTTTAATGTATCAGGTAAAATATGTTCGCTACCAAAAAGGTTGCCACCCATAAGATGGTCTGTTACAAGTACGCAAATCACAGAAAGAATTGTGCTTACAATGAACATAATACCGCCCATTACAGGTGTGCCTTGCTTTGACTTATGCCAAGCAGGACCGATATCAAGAATAGTTTGGCCGAATTTCAACTTTCTAAGCCATGGAATAAGCACAAATCCCAATAAAAATGCAATTAAAAAGCTTAAAATTGCTGTTGAAAATAATGCTACATAAATGTTCATAATCACAACTCCTTATTCAACATCCCATTGTTTATAAATGTTCTCAAAAATTTCTTCTAACTTCATTCCGCGACTTGCTTTAAAAAGAATTGTATCGCCCTTTTGAAGTTCGTTTACAAGAATTTCTGTGAGTTCTTTTTTATCTGTAAAATTGCGGACATTATTAAGTCCTGATTTCAAAGCACTGTCTGCCATATATTTTGACTCTTCGCCAACTGTATAAAGTAAATCCACACCACATTCTGCCGCATATTCGCCTACCATACGGTGCGCTTCTTCACTGAAACTACCAAGTTCAAGCATATCGCCAAGCACTGCGATTTTTCTGCCCTTTGCGATTTTGCAGAGAGAGTTAAGACCTGCTTTTTGTGAATCCGGGCTTGCATTATAACAATCTTCAATGAATGTTACGCCCTTAACCTCTTTAATTCTCTGACGCATTCCTGACGGAGTATAACCCTGAAGTCCTTTTGCAATTTTTTCAGGCGAAACTCCGTATTCAAGACCTACTGCAAAGGCGGTTAAAGCGTCATAAACATTGTGAATTCCAACTGTTGGGATTGTTATTTTTTGTTTTATATCCCCTTTTATTGCTGTAAATTCAGTTGAAAGTCCGATTTCTTTAATATCAACTGCCCTGACATCACAATTTTCATTTTCAATACCGAAGAAAATTACTTTATAGTCGTCAAGTTTGACATTTGCTAACTTATCGTTATCGCCATTCAAAAACACCGGCGAGCCCTTTTTGAGTCCTTCAAGAATTTCAAGTTTTGCTTGTAAAATACCATCACGAGAGCCTAGAATTTCAATATGAGAAACTCCAATATTAGTAATGATTGCACAATCAGGTTTTGCACAGTTTGTAAGCACTGAAATCTGACCGAAACCGTCCATACCCATTTCAATTACTGCGTTTTTCGTTGTTTCTTCTAATCTGAAAAGTGTTCTTGGCATTCCAATTTCATTATTGAAATTACCCTCTGTTTTAAGAGTTTCGCCCTTTTGAGCCATTACGCAGGCAACCATCTCTTTTGTTGTAGTTTTACCTACGCTACCTGTTAATGCTATAAGCAACAAATCAGGAATTGTGCTTTTATAATATGATGCCAAATCTAAAAGCGCATCTTTTGTATCTTCAACATAAATTACAGGAGCAGAACACTCAACTTTTTTATGGCACACAATTGCGCCAACACCTTTTTCTGCAACATCTTTTACAAAATCGTGGCCGTCAAATCGTTCCCCTTTAATTGCGAAGAAAAGAGTGTTTTTGTCAACATCACGACTATCAATTGATACGCGGTTTATTATATTTTGAGAATCTACAACTGTTCCTAATGCTTTTGCAATTTCACTGGCTTTTAAGTTCATTGTTTTCTCCTAATTTTTATTGAAATAATCCTCTACGATTTGCCTTTCATCGAAGGGCATTTTTTCATTTTCTATAATCTGATACATTTCGTGGCCTTTGCCCGCCAACA
>CALCBQ010000156.1 GCA_937897215.1 uncultured Clostridia bacterium
AGGAAACTTGTAAGTCTTGGGTTAGCCTGACAAAGCCAACGTCTGTGAGCAATACCGTTTGTAACATTTGTGAATTTGTCAGGTGTAAGTGAATAGAAATCAGAGAAAACTGTGTCTTTAAGAATTTCACTGTGAAGTGCAGAAACACCGTTTACACAGTGTGAACCTGCAACACAAAGGTTAGCCATTCTTACAACACCATTTGACATAATTGCCATACGTTCAACCTTATCAGCATCATGTGTGCTTTCCCATACATAAGAACGGAAACGATTGTCGATTTCCTTTGTAATCTGCCAAAGTCTTGGCATAAGACGTTTGTAAAGGTCTTCAGGCCAGCATTCAAGAGCCTCTTTCATAACTGTATGGTTTGTATAAGCAACTGTTTTTGTAACAATATTCCAAGCTTCGTCCCAACCGTAGCCACATTCATCAAGCATAATTCTCATAAGTTCCGGAATTGCCATTGTTGGATGAGTGTCGTTAACATGAATTGCAACTTTATCTGCAAAGTTATCCATTGTACCGAACTCGCGAAGGTGGTGCTGAACGATATCCTGAATTGAAGCAGATACAAGGAAATACTGCTGACGAAGACGAAGTGATTTGCCTTCAGGGTGATTATCAGCAGGATAAAGAACTTTACTGATTACCTCTGCCATAGCGTTTCTTTCCATAGCGCGCATATAGTCGCCCTGATTGAAAAGAGCCATATCAAGACCAGGTGCTTTTGCAGACCAAAGACGAAGAACAGAAACGCCTTTGCCATCTTTACCTGCAACGTGCATATCATAAGGTACAGCCTGAATTACTGTTGGGTTTTCAATTTCAACATGGTGGTAGTGGTCTTCCCAGATATCACGAACTTTGCCCTCAAAGTTAATGTTGATTGCGCTTTCTTCGTGAGGAACAAGCCACACGTCGCCACCTGGAAGCCAGAAGTCAGGAAGTTCTGTCTGCCAACCGTCAACAAGTTTCTGTTTGAAAATACCATATTCATAAAGAATTGTGTAACCCTTTGCAACATAACCTTGAGTTGCAAGACCATCAAGATAGCAAGCTGCGAGACGGCCAAGACCACCGTTACCAAGACCTGCGTCAGGCTCACAATCATAGATTGAGTCAATTTTGATGCCGTAATCTTTTAATACGCTTTCAAAAGTCTTTGTAAGATTAAGGTTATAAAGGTTGTTTTTAAGTGAACGGCCCATAAGGAATTCCATACAGAGATAATAAACTCTTTTTGTTCCTTTTTCGGAACCTTTCTTTGAGAATTCTGCTCTGCCCTGACTCATCATATCACGGACAATAAGAGAAATTGCTTTATAGAATTGCTCATTTGTAGCTTCATCAGGATTTACGCCGATAAAATGAGAAAGTTTTGATTCAACAAGTTCTTTTGCTTGTTTCTTTGTAAGGCTATAATTCATACAAATCCTCCAAAAAAATTTATAAAAAACATTAAAAATTAAAGTCTGTTTGTTTATTTTACACTAAAATCACGCGTTTTTCAACAGTAATAAGAGAATTTTTGAAATTATTTTTTGGAAACTAAAAAACACCACTGATTTTTATGAAAACCAGTGGTGTTTTATGTATTGTTTTAATTATGCATCAGGAGAAATGTCGCCTGTCTGATAATTTTCGTAACCTGCGTCAACCCATACTACTGTAAACACATTTCCGTTTCTCTTATAGAAATTCTTTGTGCCTGCAGGCATTGATTTTGAATACTCAACAAAGCCCTTCCAGTTGCCTTTGTTATCGGTTACTGCACGAAGACCTGACTCAATTCCGTCTGCCATATCTTCATCAAACGCTTTAAGAGTTGCTTTAACAACGCTCTTATTTGAGCCTGCTGTATAACCAACCTTAAAACCAGTGAGCCACCAGTGTGGTTGCTCTTCACGATAGAACAACATATTTTTGTTGTTATAATCTTTTACTGTACGATAATACTCAAAGCTCATATCCATAAGGTGTTCATCGTCTGCACAGTCATAGAAGTCAGATGTTGAGTTAGGGTCTTTTGTATAAACGCCCAATTCAGCACCTTCAAGAATACCGTACTGACCTTTCCACCACTGAAGGCGCCAAAGAAGGCCGTTATAAGAGAAATCCGCTTTGAAAGTGGTATATCTCATATTAACATAAGCGGCTGCTTCGTCATAGACATCTCCGAAACCGAAGTGTCTCTGCCATGGATTAAGTGTTGAGTAATAAACCTGTTGCTCTTCATCATAAGCATAACCTGCTGCTGTAAGAGCTTCTTGTAAATCTTCTTTCGTTATTGTTGTACCACTTGTACCAGGTGTTGACGATGTGTTTGTTGATGGTTTCTTTGTAGTTGTTTCTTTTGAAGACTGTGTTGTAGTTGTTGTGGTTGTACCTGTTGTTGATGGGTCATCCCACTCAACGCCTACATCATCATTATAAGTAGGTGTTTCAACATCGCTTGGCTTTGTGATTTCTTCATTAGGATTTTTTGTGTTATCACAAGCAGTGAAGCAACAAACCATCATAATAAGTGCCATCATAGCCGCTATTATTCTGATAAGTGTAGATTTCATATATAATTCCTCCACATAAAAATACAAATTGTCAGTTTATTATCTCATAAAATTAGTTTAAAGTCAATATTTTAAAGAGTGTCGCTTTCGTAATCTTTTTGTAATTGATTTTTTATGTGCATTGTGATAATATATAAGGTAAATAATAATACATATTATATGGAGTTAAAAATATGAATTTAATTCGTGATATTTCTCTTTATGAGTCAGGTCAACGTAAAATTGATTGGGTAAAGGCGCATATGCCCGTACTTCGTAGTATTGAAAAAGATTTCATTGACACAAAGCCTTTCAAAAACTTAAAAATTGCCCTTTCAATACACCTTGAAGCAAAAACTGCGTATCTTTGCACAGTGCTGGCGGCAGGTGGTGCAGAAATGTATGTTACAGGCTCAAACCCGCTTTCAACACAAGACGATGTTGCAGCGGCACTTGCACACAATGGTCTTAATGTTTTCGCTTGGTACAATGCTACAAGTGAAGAATATATGGCGCATCTTCGCGAGGTTATAAAGGTTGGTCCTGATGTAATTATTGATGACGGTGGCGACCTTGTAAATCTTATTCATAACGAATACCCTGAACTTTTACCTAACGTTATGGGTGGTTGTGAAGAAACAACAACAGGCATTATCCGTCTTGTTTCAATGGCTAAGGACGGAGCCCTTAAATTCCCTATGATTGCAGTAAACAATGCAAAATGCAAATATCTTTTTGATAATCGTTACGGTACAGGTCAATCTGTATGGGACGGTATTAATCGCACAACAAACCTTATTGTTGCAGGTAAAAAAGTAGTCGTTGCGGGTTACGGCTGGTGTGGCAAAGGCGTTGCGATGCGTGCTAATGCTCTCGGCGCACAAGTTATCGTTACTGAAATCGACCCTATTAAGGCTATGGAAGCCAGAATGGACGGTTTCTCTGTAATGGAAATGGTTGACGCGGCAAAAGAAGGCGACTTTTTTGTTACTGTAACAGGTTGCAAAGATGTTATTACTAAAAAAGTTTTCGAAAATATGAAAGATGGCGCTATTTGTTGTAATGCGGGACATTTTAATGTTGAAATCAATCTTCCTGACCTTGAGAATATGGCAGTTGAAATTAAAGAACAGAGAAACAACATTATGGGGTACACACTTTCTGACGGCAGAACAATCAGCGTAATTGCAGAAGGTCGTCTTGTAAACCTTGCTGCTGGCGACGGTCACCCTGCCGAAATTATGGATATGAGTTTCTCTATTCAGGCACTTTGTGCAGAATACATTGTTAAAAACCATAATAATTTAACTGCATCTGTTATTGATGTTCCTGAAGAAATTGACAAAAAGGTTGCTCTTCGCAAACTTAACAGTTGGGGCACAGAAATTGACGTGCTCACACCTGAACAAGAAAAATATGTAAACAGTTGGAATGTATAAAAATGAGTAATAATTATTTCAGATATTTAAATCAGATTTGTCCTGTTTGTAACAAGGATTTTTCTACAGATGATGATATTGTGGTTTGTCCTTTATGTGGCACTCCCCATCATCGTGATTGCTACAATAAAAACGGCGAATGCGGAAACTACGACAAGCATAACGAAGGTTTTCGTTGGAGTCCCGCGGAAACAGAAGTCGCAGAGACCCCCGTCGAAACAAAGTCTGAAACACAGGAAAATCCAATATTCAACGAACAGAACATCCCTATCCCGCCATTTTTCGGTGCAGGGGTAAACCCCCTTTCTCAATTCCCAAAACAGATTGAAGAAGACATTGAAACCGCAGAAGTTGCAGATTTTGTTCAAATGAATGCGATAAAATACATTCAGAATTTCTTCAACGGTAAAACAGGCAAAAAATCATTTAACTGGGCGGCATTTTTCTTTACTCCTTATTGGTTTTTCTACAGAAAACTGCATAAACTTGGTGCAATTTTTCTTGCACTCACGCTTCTTTTATCAATAGGATTCAGTTTTATTCCGTCTGTACAAAAACTCTACACAGATATGGCAGAATGGACATCAAAATACACTGTTGAAGAAGTTCAGAACCTTTCGGAAGAAGAACTTGCAAACGCTTATAACGAGCAAACAGCCTTTATTCTTGAAAACAAAACAGGTGCTATGCTTGTTTTCACACAAGGCGCACTTTCACTTGCACTCCAGATTTTTGTTGGCTTTAAAGCAAACAAGTGGTACTACGATTACACAACAAACAATATCCGTAAAGCAAAAAAAGAAACAACCGACCCAAACTTATTACGACTAAGATATTTTAAATCAGGTGGTTGTTCAATGGGCGCTACATTCCTTGCAATTCTCGCAAATAATATGATAGTTATGGCGGCAGAAATGCTGCTGACAATTATAAAATAGGAGATTGGCATTATGAAAATAACAAAGGCGATTATCCCTGCAGCAGGTCTTGGAACAAGAGTTTTACCTGCATCAAAGGCAGTTCCAAAGGAAATGCTTAATATTGTTGATAAACCTGCAATTCAGTATCTTGTTGAAGAGGCTGCAAAATCAGGTATCACAGATGTTCTTATTATAACAAACCGTGGTAAAGGCGCTATTGAAGACCACTTTGACCACGCTTATGAACTTGAGGACAAATTAAGCCGTAATCCTGACAAGAAAGAACTTTATGAATCCGTTCTTGAGTGTTCACAGCTTTGCAACACATATTTTCTTCGTCAGAAAGAAACAGGTGGCCTTGGCCATGCAGTTCTTTGTGCAAAGAATTTCGTAGGTAACGAGCCATTTGCAATTCTTTATGGCGATGACGTTTTCATTTCTGACAAAGAGCCTGTTACAAAACAGCTTATTGATGCTTATGAAAAATACGGCAAAGGCGTTGTTGGTGTTAAAGAAGTGCCTGCAAAAGATGTTCCTAAGTACTGCTCACTTGCAGTTGAACACCTTGAAGATAATGCTTTTAACTGTACAGATATGGTTGAAAAGCCAAAACCACACGAAATTCTTTCAAACTATTCAATTCTTGGTCGTGTTGTAATGCCACCTGAGATTTTTGACATTCTCGAAAACACACCAAAGGGTGCAGGTAACGAACTTCAACTTACTGACGCTATGAAAACTCTTGCACAAACAAAAGGTGTTATTGCTCTTGATTACTATGGCACACGCTATGATATGGGCAATAAAATGGGTATTATGAAAGCAAACTGCGAAGTTGCTCTCAATCACCCTGAAATCGCAGAAGATTTCAAAGCATACATTAAAGAATTGGCAAAGAACTTATAATTGAACATAAGTAAAGGGCCGTCATTTTTTGACTGCCCTTATTTTATAACACGAAACCTATGCTAAGCTTTTTTGTTCTTCCATATCATATATATCCAAATTGGTGCAATATATACCAATATATTCAAAACCAAAAGAGCATAATACACGATATCGTTCCATTGACTTAAATTCCATATTATTCCATCTACCGTCAAAGCTCCCGGAAACAATACCCATATTATCATTTTAATATTATCAAAAAATGATATACACATTATATTCCCTATCTCGTTTATGAAAATATCACACAATAAAACGACAACCGCTAATATCAACAAGCATAATGCAGGGATACTCATTTTCAAGCAACTTGTCAATCCAAAATCAAAATCAGCGCTCTTTTTAATATGCTCATTTAAAACTATTATTCTTATCACTATGCCAATCACGGCAATGATTCCAGGCAAAAAAAGAGTAAGTACACTTTCTACCTCTGTTAATAAAAATGAAAGTATAAACCCTCCAAAAATATACCCGATAACAGACACAGCAATACATTTTATATAATACTTAAAGGCATTTCTCAACATAAAACATCACCTCAAATTAATAAAATAATATTCTTGCCTTTGTTCTTACAAACCAAATATATCACTCTCAATAAAAAATGTCAACAAAAATCAAAACGGTGGAGTTAGTCTCCACCGTCATTTCTTATTTGCAAAAATAATTTTTAATTCTTTCTACTGCTTTGATTGTATTTTCTGTTGAGCCGAAGGCTGTGAGTCTGAAATAACCCTCACCGCTTGGTCCAAAGCCTTCGCCCGGTGTACCAACAACCTGAATATTTTCAAGAAGTGTGTCG
>CALCBQ010000157.1 GCA_937897215.1 uncultured Clostridia bacterium
AAGCGTTTTATTTCCCCCGGTAGAACCGGGGGATTATATCTTTGCTAAAGACCATAAAAAATTGGTCTTAACTTAAGGTTAAGACCAATTCAAATTTATTAGCTTTTTATTTTAAGAAAACAAAGTTCTGATCAAGATATGCTTCAAAATCAAATTCTGCATCATAGCCAACACCATTTATTGAGAAATATTCCATTTTATATATTGTTGTGCCACTTGCAAAAAGAAGATTTTCCGAATGAATTATCATCTTTCCATCCTTGTCGAATGCTTCAAACACAAATTTTGTGCAATACAAACCTTTTAATGTAATAGCAGTTGTTGATTTTTTGTAGTTTGCTGAATTGCCATCTTCTTTGAAGCCATCTACAGCTTTTTTAAGAACATCTTCATAGCTAACTACATAATCATTATATGTTTTGCCTTTTTCCATTTTATCAACAAGTGTTACCGGTGTAATACAACACATTTCATTAGTATCTTTTTTCTCTAATCGACCTGCTCCACCAGCGGCTTCCCAACCCTCAGGAACTTTAAGACGATAGAAATCACCAGCAAGAATATCATCTGTTGCCAAGTCGCTTTTAAGTGTTACCCAGTTTGTCTGAGTTTCGCCTTTATCGTTTGTTGCAATCTCATTATTTTCATCAGTTACATAGAAAGCAATTCCGTTTGATTCGTTGAGTATTGTATTTCCTTCATCATCTGTAACCAACGGATACTCAATGCCATCAATTTCTTGCATCAAATATTTTTTGCCACAAGCGGTAAATACTGTTACCATAAGTACAAGCACAAGTGCCACTGCTATAATTTTCTTTTCCATAATAATTCCTCCGTTAAGGATTTTATACATTTATATAAGAGGGGAGACGTTATGAATCCCTCTACCGCTTACGCGGTCCACCTCACTTTGACAAGGGGGCATAATACTGATTACTCTGTTACTGTTGTAAGTGATTTATTTGCTTCAGGAACTACGCCAATCCAAGTCTGGCCACTATTAACATTTAACTCCTGACCATTTACGCTTGTGAATTTAAGAGCGCCTGATTTTCCGTCCTTCTTCCAGTAAATCTTCTGTCCTACACCATTTGATACATAGAAACCGCTACCATTTGTGATTTCCAAGTTCCACTCTTTGTGGTCTTTGCCTGTATTGAGTGAAGTTACAGGTGCATACATAACAATTACATTTTCAACGGCCATCTGTTTGCCGTCGTTACCGTCTGTCATTACCTTATTATTAAGATAATTCACATATTTCTTTGTTGATGCATCATATTTGAATGTATGAACATAACCTGATGAGAATGTTACAGTAATTGATGAGCATGGTCCTGTAACACTCTGGTCGCCCCAAACTGCTGCTGCACCTTCTGTTGCAACCTTATATGGTACCCAATCATTCTTTGTCTGCTTTGTTGAATAACCAAGTTTTGAGATTGCATTGATAATATTTGTACCACTTGTGCAACCTCTGTGTTCAGAACTTGTATTTCTTGTTGTATCTCTGAAGAAATATGTACCTGAATACTTCATACCGTCGATATTATCCATATCAAGATTTGCGATTGTCTGATAAGCCAAAGTAAAGTTGCCTTTGCTCTTGAAATCGTTACCGTTGCTTCCGCCCCAATGAACGAAAATAGCGTTCATACCTTTTGCAATTTCAACATAATCATGACGCGCACTTCTTGTTGGGCCGACTTTCTTTGGAATATCTTCTGCATCGGCATAAATCCACATCATTCGTGTAATTCCGCCTTCAACAACGCCTTCAAGAACGATATCAGGTGTTGTAATACCCCATTGTGGGCGTGCAGCAGGGGAGTTTTCAACCATAATTGCGATTGGTCGTGCTCCGATTGCACTTTCACTTAAATCTGCTCTACCTGTAAGCGGATTTATATTTTTTGGCAATTCTTTGTTTGCGTCAGTTGTTGATTCAATTGGGTCTGTTGTAGAAACTTTACCAGACTGCTCATAATTGTTTTCATCTTTACAAGCACCGAATGTAAGAATCACTGCAAGTACCATTAAAATACTGATTAGTTTAATAAGTGTGTTTTTCATTTGTATATCCCTCTCAAATGAGTTTTTTACTTCTCAATCTTTGTTTTTCCACCCATATACATCTGCAATGGTTTTGGAATGTTAATGCTACCGTCTGCATTTAAGTTGTTTTCAAGGAATGCAATCAACATTCTTGGTGGTGCAACTACGGTGTTATTAAGTGTGTGTGCAAAATAGTTGCCATCCTTTGATTTAACTCTGATGCCAAGGCGTCTTGCCTGAGCGTCGCCAAGGTTTGAACATGAGCCAACTTCAAAGTATTTCTGCTGACGTGGACTCCATGCTTCAACGTCGCAGCTCTTAACCTTTAAGTCTGCAAGGTCGCCTGAACAACATTCAAGAGTTCTTACAGGAATATCAAGTGAGCGGAAGAAATCAACTGAGTTTTTCCAAAGCTCGTCATACCATTTCATACTATCTTCCGGCTTACAAACAACAATCATTTCTTGCTTTTCAAACTGATGGATTCTGTAAACACCACGCTCTTCAATACCGTGTGCGCCAACTTCTTTTCTGAAGCAAGGGGAGTAGCTTGTAAGAGTTTTTGGAAGTTCATCTTCAGGAGTGAAACTATCAATAAACTTACCAATCATTGAATGCTCACTTGTACCGATTAAGTACAAATCTTCGCCTTCAATTTTATACATCATATTTTCCATTTCTGCGAAACTCATAACGCCTGTAACAACATCGCTACGAATCATAAATGGTGGAATATAATAAGTAAATCCGCGGTCAATCATAAAATCGCGTGCGTAAGAAAGGATTGCAGAGTGTAATCTTGCAATATCGCCACAAAGGTAATAGAAACCGTTACCGCTTGTCTTTCTTGCGCTATCTAAATCGATACCATTAAGATTTTCCATAATGTCAACGTGATACGGAACTTCGAAATCAGGAGTTACCGGCTCGCCGTACTTCTGAATTTCAACATTTTCGCTATCGTCCTTACCGATTGGAACGCTATCGTCGATAATGTTAGGAATTACAAGCATAATCTTACGGATTTCTTCTTCAAGCTCTGCTTCTTTAACCTGTAAAGCATTAAGCTCGTCTGCCATATCCTTAACCTTTTGTTTAACAACCTCTGCCTCGTCGCGTTTGCCCTGAGCCATAAGCCCACCGATTTCTTTACTTACAGAGTTACGGAGTGCGCGAAGCTCGTCACCACGACCTTTTGCAGCTCTATATTCAGCGTCAAGCTCGATTACCTTGTCAACAAGTGGAAGTTTTTCGTCCTGAAACTTTTTCTTGATGTTTTCTTTTACTACATCAGGATTAGTTCTTAAAAATTTTATATCTAACATTTTGTATAATTCCTTTCATTACTCTTTATAAATTTCTTTGGCAAGCTTTGTCAAATCCTCTTTACCGAAGAATTCAAACTCGAGAGTGCCTTTATGACCTGTATTTGACAAATAGATTTTAACCTTTCTGCCAAGAGTGTTTGTAAGAGCAATCTCAACCTCGTCATAGAATTTATCGCGTTTTTTCTCACGCTTTTTAGGTGTTGGTTTTTCACCCTGCAAAGCGTATTTAACCATTTTTTCAACCTGACGGACTGAAAGTTCCTGACTTATTGCTGCTTCTGCAATTTTAAGCATTTCTTTTTCGTCGTCAAGGGAAAGTAAAGCACGGGAGTGACCTGCTGTGAGTTTTCCGTCGCTTAACAGTTTAAGTACAGAAGCGGGAAGCTTTAACAATCTTAATGTATTTGTAACTGCCACACGGGATTTGCCTACGCGGTCTGCAGTTTCTTCTTGTGTAAATCCATAAGTTTCAATAAGAGATTTAAGACCTTGAGCTTCTTCAACGGGGTTTAAGTCTTCACGCTGTAAATTCTCAATAAGAGCAAATACGCTTGCTTCTTCGTCAGTCATTTCGCGAATTGTAACAGGCACTTCTGTAAGCCCCGCCATACGAGCTGCACGCCATCTGCGTTCGCCTGCAACAAGTTGATAACTGCCGTCAATCATTGGACGAACAAGCAACGGCTGAATTATGCCGTTCTGTTCAATACTTTTTGACAATTCTTCAAGAGCTTTTTCATCAAATTGTTTTCTTGGCTGGTCGCGATTTGGCTCAATATCATTAATTCCTAATGTTACTGTACTGTTTGCATTGTCAAACGCCGAATTTTCAGAAAACAGATTGTCAAATCCGTTATTTTTGTTTAATCCGCCTTTTTTAGCCATATCTTCACCTCATCACTTCTGTTGTGATAAGAATTCGTCTGCAAATGCGTCATAAGCCAACGCACCTTTTGAATGCTTATCATAATACATAATCGGCTCGCCAAAAGATGGAGCCTCGGAAAGTCGTACATTTCTCGGAATAGTTGTTTTATAAACTTTATTTGGGAAGAACTTCTTAATCTCGGTTACAACCTGTTGTGTAAGGTTAAGTCTGCCGTCATACATTGTTTGTAAAACGCCTTCAAGTTCAATATGTGGGTTATAAAGACGCTTAACCTGACGAACTGTTGCCATTAGCTGTGCAAGTCCTTCAAGTGCATAAAACTCACACTGCACAGGAACTAAAAATGTATCTGATGCAGTTAAAGCGTTAATTGTAATGAGTCCAAGAGAAGGGGGGCAATCGAAGAAAATATAATCATACTTGTCCCAAACTTGCGCAACTGCAGTTTTTAATCGGCTTTCTCTGTGTTCAAGTTCAATAAGTGCAACTTCTGCACCTGCAAGGTTTAAGTTTGCAGGAATAATATCAACATTCTTAAACTGTGTTGAGATTATAGCATCATTTGCATTTACATCATTTACGAGAATATCATAAGAAGACTGTGTGATTTTTCTTTTGCTAATACCAAAGCCACTTGTAGAGTTACCCTGTGGGTCAATATCTGCAAGTAAAACCTTAAAGCCTTTAGCACCCACTGCGGCTGCAAGGCTTACTGCTGTAGTAGTTTTACCTACTCCACCTTTTTGGTTTATAATTGAAATAACTTTAGCCAAAAATCCCACTCCGAAAAGGTAAAAAGGCGTTTTTTTACACCCTAGTACCCGATTTTATACAAGTATATCATATAATTTATAAAAATTAAAGTATAAATTAAGAAAATTTACAAAATTAATATAGTTATTTGTGGTTTTTTATTCCAGTAACTGCCGATAAAATCGATGTGCATAAGATTGCAATCGATAGTTACAAAATAGTGTTTCACGTGAAACAATTACTAATAATACAGCAAAAGACCTCTCGTTATGAGAGGCCTTTCGCTGTGGATGTGGGGTGTGAAAGAGAAGGATATGGGTGGCTTTCGCCACTATATAAAAACACCGCTTATATTGTTATCGGGGGATAACACGGTGATTTTACCTGTCTATAATCTGCATACCTTTTCCCTCCCTCAAAGAGGGAGGTGGCAACGCATAAGCGTTGACGGAGGGAGTTTGCTATTATTTACTCCCTCAGTCAGCTTCGCTGACAGCTCATTACTCGCCTACCGGCTCAGACAGTGCTTCTGCTTCGCAGAGGTGTCCACTGGACACCCGCACCCTCAAAGAGGGAGCGAAGTTAATTCGCTACAGATTTAACATCATCTAGCTTTGGAATACGGACTATGTACTCAACATATTCGTCAGTTTCGGTTTTAACGGAATCTGCATCAACGCCTGCACGACGGATTGTATCAACCGCGTTGTTAAGAGTATTTATAAAAATTCTTATATCTTTGAATCCTCGTAACATCTGCTTTTTTGGGGCTTCGTTCTTACGAAGCATCTGGTCAATAAGAGTTTCACTTTCGTTTACATTAAGATGGCGGTCAATAATAATTGACAATGCTCTTGCTCGTTGAACTTCGTCGTTTATTGAGAGTAACGCTCTTGCATGACGTTCAGTTAGTCCTGCACGAGTAATCTGGTATCGCATTTCGTCATTAAGTTTTAATAATCTTAATTTATTTGATACGGTTGATTGTGCCTTACCAAGTTTTCTGCAGAGTTCTTCTTGTGAAATGTGGTAATCACTTATAAGTATTGCCAATGCCTCTGCTTCTTCAAAGTAGTCTAAATCCTGACGCTGAAGATTTTCAAGAACAGCAAACACCGCAGAATCAATTTCTGATATTTCATTTACCACGCAAGGAACCTTTGTAAGTCCTACAAGTCGTGCTGCGCGAAGTCGTCGTTCGCCTGCAATCAACTCATATTTTCCGTTTTCAAGAGGTCTTACAAGTAAAGGTTGTAAAATACCGTTTGTTCGGATACTTTGTGCAAGCCCCTCAAGTTCGTCGTAATCAAACCTTTTTCTTGGTTGATTTGGATTTGGGAGAATATCACTTTGAGGAATCTGCAGTATTTTGTTCTCTGTTCTAATTTTATCATGATGATATTTTCGCATAAATAAAACCTCCGCGGTGCTTGTCCTTGATTACAAGTTTAGCACCACAAAGGTCATTTTGTAAAGAAAATCCGTTTGTCATATTTGGCTCTATCTCAACGGTTTTCGATATTATTTTAATGGTTTTTTAGCAATTTGTGCAGAAGGTCTTGGATATTTTGTCGGAGTTTGCGAATTCTTTTTAATAAGAATTATTCTGCGAGGCATATTTTCGACTAAATCGAACACAATATCCTCCTTGATTTTTCCACCAAGTATTCCTATTGCCATTTTAGCCTCATTCATTTCTTCATTACTTTCGGCAGATTTCATTGAAACGAATGTACCACCTTGTTTTACAAATGGCAAACAGTATTCAGACAAAACAGGAAGTGCTGCAACAGCTCTTGCAGTTGAAAAATCAAACTGCTCACGGTATTTACTGAGTTGTGCTGCTTCTTCTGCTCTCATATGAAGAATTTCGCCTTGAACTCCACACTCATTCAGAA
>CALCBQ010000158.1 GCA_937897215.1 uncultured Clostridia bacterium
AAAGAGCGTAGCTGACCTTGAGCATCACTATATGCGACCACAGGAAAACGGCAACCGTACAGATGTAAGATGGGTTGAAATCAGAAATAAAGACAACCTTGGTCTTCGTTTTGAGGCAATGGGCGAAACACCAATTTGCTTCAGCGCATGGCACTACACACAAGACCAGTTGCAACTTGCAAAGCATATTCACGAATTACCACATTATGATATTACAACATTCAATGTTGACTTAAATCAAATCGGTGTTGGTGGCGATATGCCGGGCGACGCACAAGTACGTGAAAAGTATCAGTTGAAGCCAAATAAGGAATATACTTATACATTCCGTATTTCTCCAATTAAATAATTAAACATGAAGAAAACGGACAGATTAAAAATCTGTCCGTTTTTTATATTACTTAAATCGTGGAATTTTCCACACAAACATCCGTTTATATTTGATATTATTGTCTTTCAAAAAGCTTCTGATTTTTCTATTTGCAGAATATAAAAAGAATAATTCTTCGTGAGAAATACATTGAAATACACATTTTTTATTTTTAAGAAAACAAGGGTCTTCAGGGAACTCGGGATATAGCCATTTTTCAAAGTTGTTAGTTTTAGCAAAAAAGTCTTTTGATTTTTCACTGATTGACATATGATACACTTGAATTTCCAAATTTGAAACCTGGTTAAGATAACCAGTGTCTGTGCAAACACTTATTGTGTCATCTTTTATAAAATCGATGTATGGCTCAATTTTCTTTATGTATTCATAATGCAAATCCTGCTCAAATTCTTCAGTATATCCGAGTTTATGTTCAGGCATAAACTCTGCATTTCGTTCATTAACCAAAGTTTTACCCATATTAGGAACATTAAAAATAAACGAATCACTTTGTTCAAGCAATAATTGAATGAATTTTTGATAAGTTTCATCCTTTAACGAATCAAAGATTTGTATCATACCAATCACCTCTTTCAATAATTGTTATTTCGTAATTCTTCCAAGTCAAATATATCATTTCAACAAATAAAAGTCAATAAAATATTAAAAAGGGCGATTCGTGAATCACCCCTACAAAATTTTATAACTACTATATGATATAACAATAAAAATGAATTATTTTTTCGCTAGACAATCTTGCCGACGCGAAGCTGTATCAGGTATACCGCGAGCGTAGAGCAAGGCAGTATAGCGGAAAAAGAATCATTTTTTCACTGCTATTGTTTCTACTTCAACAAGTACATCCTTTGGAAGTTGCTTTGCTGCTACGCATGAGCGAGCAGGTTTTGAAGTGAAATACTCTGCATAGATTGCATTGAATGCTGCAAAATCTTCCATATTTTTAAGAAAGCAAGTTGTTTTTACAACATTCTCAAGGTCGCTACCTGATGCCTCAAGAAGATTTTTGATATTCTCGCAAACTTGTTTTGTTTGTCCCTCAATTGTTGTTGCCTCAACCTCGCTTGTTGTTGGGTTGATTGCAATTTGTCCTGATGTGAAAACAAAATCCCCTACTACTTTTGCTTGTGAGTATGGTCCGATTGCAGCAGGTGCTTTATCTGTACTGATTGTTTTAATCATAATAATTACTCCTTATACTAACTTGTAGCCTTGGCTTGTAAGTTCATTTCTAATTAATTCAATATGGTCAAAGTTTCTTGTTTCGAGCAAAATACGAAGATAGCAACCGTTGATTTCTGAGTTTTCAGATGCTCTTTCGTGGTGGATTGAAATAACATTACCACCCAAATCTGCAATAATATTTGAAACGCCTTTAAGCTGACCTGGTTTGTCAACAAGCTCGATTGTAAGTGAATATGTACGACCACTCGTGAGCAAACCACGTTTAATTACACGAGAAAGGATTGTAACGTCAATATTACCACCTGAAACAAGGCAGACAACCTTTTTGCCTTTAACATCGATTTTATTAAACATTACTGCAGCAACTGAAACTGCACCTGCACCCTCTGTTACAAGTTTTTGCTGTTCAATAAGGGCCAGAATTGCAGTTGCGATTTCGTCGTCAGAAACTGTTACAACTTCGTCAACATATTTCTTTACATACTCAAATGTATTTGCGCCCGGCTCTTTAACTGCGATACCGTCAGCAATAGTTGAAACATTGTCGAGTCGCTCGATTTTATCATCTTTAATAGAGTTATACATACTTGGTGCGCCTTTTGCCTGAACACCGTAAACCTTAACCTTAGGATTAAGTGCTTTAATTGCAAATGAAACACCACTTATAAGTCCGCCACCACCGATTGGCACAACAACTGCATCAGCGTCGGCAAGTTGGTCAAGAATTTCAAGACCGATTGTACCCTGACCTGCAATAACATCGTCATCGTCAAATGGGTGTACGAATGTATAGCCTTTTTCGTCTCTTAACTGTAATGCTTTATTGTAAGCGTCATCATAAACACCTTCAACAAGGCAGATATCTGCACCGTAGCTCTTTGTTGCTTCAACCTTTGAGATTGGAGCGCCATCAGGAAGACAGATAAGTGATTTAATACCGTTTTTTGTTGCTGCAAGCGCAACGCCCTGAGCGTGGTTACCCGCAGAGCAAGCAATAACGCCCTTTGCCTTATCTTCTGCTGACAACTGACTGATTTTATAAGCTGCACCACGAACCTTGAAAGAGCCCGTTACCTGAAGATTTTCTGTTTTAAGATAAACCTCACAGTCAGGATTGATTTTTGGTGCATAAATCATATCAGTTTTACGGATTAAATCCTTTAATACGAATGATGCGTGATAGATTTTATCAAGTGTTACCATAATATTACTTCTTTCTAGAAAAGATTAGAGTTATTGTAGCACATTAAAGTACGAAAATGCAAGAGGGAAAACTATAAAAAAGCAAAAAATAGCCTTCCCCCTACGAGGGGAAGGTGGCAAAACGCAGTTTTGACGGAAGGGGGGCACGATACCCCCCTCAGTCTTTTGCTTCGCAAAATCCAGCTCCCCCTCAAGGGTGGAGCCTATTTATTTTGCCATTCAATTGTTTCGTTGTAATCGTCATAACCGTAATTACCTGCAGTATTTTTAAGCAGTTCGGCTAAATCAACTTTTTCGCCATAAGGGTCTTTTACGCTTATTTTCTTAAGAATTGGTTTCATTCTCTTTAAGAAAGCAATAAACACATCCCCTTCTGGTGTACCCTCGTTATAAGTCTGGTTACCACGAAAAACATTACGCACAAGCACAGTTGCGTAGTCGATAAGTTTAACTTTTCTTATACTCTTATCACACTTGATAAACAACAATCTTGCAAGAGTGCCAAGTTTTACAGAGCAGAGAAGTTTACCTGCCATACGAAGTCCGAAAATAAGACCTTTACTCTCTTTAATATGGAATTTTCTCATTGCACGTGTTGTATCATCACGTAAATCAAGCATAATATTTCTAATCATTGCATCGAATACGCTTGTTAAATATTCTTTGCAAGTCATACCCTTTGTGTCGTAATCAAAGTCAGGTGTAGGAATACTTTCAATTTCTGCTTTGTTCTCGCCAAGAGTTACCAATCTTATGTATGATGGGTCTGCAATAATTGAGCCTGTTGTAACGTCAAAGAACTTGTTCCCATTTTCAGTTACAAACTCGTTGATACTCTGATTGTGCATATGGCCAGTAAATACAAGGTGGACACCCTCATCTGCAAGGAGTGTTGCAACTGATTTATAGTCATACATAAGTGCAGATTTAATAATTGAGAAAACTGGCTGAATAGGAAGCACAGGGTAATGGCAGATTGCAAACATTGTTTGATTATCTTCGCGTGCCTTTTTAGTTTGCTCTTTAATCCATTCAACCTGTTTTGGGGTTATACTGAACTGACCTTTTGTTTTGATATCTGCATTGATGGCTAAAAGTCTTACATCATCACTTAACTGTGCAACATAAGAAAGATGCTCTTTGTCAACTGCGATTGCATTGCTGAATCCAAAATCATTATAAAGACCTATAAGTTCTTCTTTTGCCGTTGGCTCCGGCATATATCTACCATTTTCGCTAAATGCGAATGGGTCGCCTTTCCAATCGTGGTCGGCAGTAATAAGATAAACCTTTTTACCCTTTGATTTTAAATCATAAAGAAGTTTTATAAACTTTTCGTGGCTTTTCTTTTCTCCATTCTGTGTTAAGTCGCCAACAATAATAACTGTATCGGCTAAATCTGTTTCGCCCAAATATTTGAACACTGCGTTATTGATGCTTTCAGTTTCGGCAAAGCATTTCTGCTCATAGTGCATAAAATCCTCATAAGCTGGGCCAGAGCAACCTAAATCAGTATCAAAAAAATGTGGGTCAGTTAAAACTAAAAACTTAAAACTCATAATATCTCCTATAAATAAGACCTACATATAAAATGTAGGTCTTTGCTTGTTTTATTCTACTACTAATCCTTCTGCTTCGCGTTTTGCCTGAAGTGCTGCAATCATATCTTTTTTCTCTTTACCTGCAATTTTGTAGAAGAACATTGGAATTGCACAGAGAAGCATACTTACACCAGGTACGATTGAAACAAGTGAGAACATTGCAAATCTCATTTCAGGTGGCATATCAAGTGCAGACACAACAGATGTTGAACTAAGCATCTGTGCAGGGTCAAGACCGATTACCATATACATAACAACGATACCTGATGTTGCGAATGCGTTACCAACCTTGTTAATGAAGCCTTGGCAAGCAGCACCGAGAGCATTATCACGGAAGCCTGTTTTAAGTTCCATATAGTCAAGGCAGTCGCCAATCATTGCAAGGCAAACTGTATTGATAACGCCAAGTGGAATACAAGAAATAACAATAAATGGAATACAAGCGTAAAGGTTCATTGTAAACCAACCAACAATTGTTGTAATAATGCTTGCTACGAAGCCAGCAAGACAAGTTGTAATAACAAGTTTCTTGTAGTCAAATTTTTTCATAAGCTTTGGCATAAAGAGTGTTGCGCCAAAAAGACCTACGATTGAACTAATCTGGAATACTGTTTTAACTGTTGAAATACTGCTTTCAATTGCTGCAACTCTTTCAGCCTCTGTTGCAAGAGTTGCAAGTTCAGGTCCTATATAGAATGAGTAACGAGCAACGTGGATAGCCGCTGCAGATACCATATAACGACCACTTGAAAGAACACCCATTAAAAGAACAAGTA
>CALCBQ010000159.1 GCA_937897215.1 uncultured Clostridia bacterium
GCGAAAATTGGGCTCCCCCCTTGAGGGGGAGCTGTCGCGAAGCGACTGAGGGGGGGAATTACGAATTCCGAATTACGCATTACGAATTAAGTTCGACAAACTCCAATTTGTTGATTTTATTATTAACTCTCAAACTACAAAAAAGCAGGACTGAATGTCCTGCTTGTGTTTTTGTGAATATTAAATTATAACTTTGAAAATCCGTGGCAGTTAATGAGTGCATCTAACTTTTTGCCCTCTTTACAGAGTGGGCATTCATGAGCCGGCACGCTGAAATAGTCAGGCAAATCGTTAGGATTAAACACTGAATTTACTTCGTAATCTGCACATTTTTCACTTGTGGCAAAGATTGAAGCCACACCTACAACGTCGCCACCATAGTATTTAATTGCTTCAATAGCTGACTTTGCAGTGTTGCCTGATGCTACAGAAACTGCAGTGATAAGAACGTGCTTACCTTTAATCATTGGCACAATGTTGTCGCGGAAAATAATCTGTGAGCCGTTAACAATTTCAGGTGTAACAATATAAATTGTCTGATGAGCATTGATGTTCACATAGTCAGATTTTGTAAGCTCTTCTGCAATACAGGTAGCAATAACCTCTGTACCGTCAAGACAAAGAATTGTATCAACAATCTGGTTGCTGTATTTGTGGTTTTTGCAAAGTTCCTGAGTGATTGCTTTAGCTTCGGAAAGGCGAGATTTCTGTGCAGCAACATCTATATAGTAGTTACTGTGTGCGCTGGAAGTTGCAAAGTGTCCTTTAGCAACACGAAGAAATAGGTTCTTCTGATTTGTCTTGATTTTTGTAATGCTTGTTGTTGGCATAAGAATCCCCCTTGAATTTTTAGTGGTTTTTATGTTATTCATTGTACCCTAAATTTAAGAGAATTTCAAGAAAAAGTTACAAAAAAAATAGAAAAAAATCCATTTTTTTGTATTGTTTGTACTTAAATACGGGTAAAATCTCTATGTAATACAATATTATTGACGAATTCATTCATTTTTACACTGTTTACCCGTATGGTCTATATAATAATCCTCTTTGTATATTAAATCTTCAACTGAAACGAAGGAATAACCTTGTTTTGAAAGTTCAGTAAGAATTATATCAAGAGCAGGGGCGGTGTTTTCTACTCCATTATGAAAAAGTAGTATTGAACCGTTAGTTGTTCCATTTGTAACACGATTCACAATCTCGTCAGTCGAAATTTTCGTATAGTCAAGAGAGTCGCAATTCCATTGAATCATAGTCATATTAAGTTCTTTGCACACATCTAAACTCTGGTCGGTGTAATCCCCGGAAGGTGCACGGATAAGTGTTACAGGTGTACCCGTTATTGCTTCGAGTTTTTTATTGCAATTCACAATTTCTTCTCTTATTTCTTCCCTTGAACACTTCGAAAAAGCCCTGTGAGTGTCGGAATGATTTGCAATAGTATGCCCCGCATCGTGAAATGCTTTTACACTTTCAGGGAACTTTTCTGCCCAGTCGCCCACAATAAAAAATGTGGCTTTTGCATTATGCTTTTCAAGTATATCAATAAGGTCTTGTGTGTCTTGATTAGTCCATGCGGCGTCAAAGGTAATTGCAATCTTTTTATCAGTAGTTTCTACGCTGTAAATTGGCAGTTTTCGGCTTTGTGATGATACAGACACATTCTTATTAAGAAACAAACCTAAAAGGATTGTAATAGCAAAGGCAATTGATAAAATCCCTATGATTTTTCGTTTCGTAAGAATCCACATATTCATAAAAAAATCCCCCCGTAAAATATACGAGGGGAGTAATTTTTATATGTATTTTATTCTGCTTTTGGGTTGCGAAGTTCTGCGATTTCGTTCTCAATGAATTCTTCCATTGATGGTTGTTCGCTCATCTGCTTTTTAAGGTCTTTACCAACAATAATGTTAAGTGCAACATTCACAAGGAAAAGCACAGTACCTACAATAAAGCCGAAACCAAGTGAGCAATCTGTAATAATTCCACCGCCAAGAGTAGTGCAAGCATTTGTAAACTGAACAAAGAATACAGATGCAACCGCCCAACATACAGTAGCGAGAACATTGAGAATAATGTTGAATTTATATTTTAAGCCAATGCCTGAGAAGAGAAGCACAAAGAAGTTAAGAACACCGAACACAACCGCAAGAAGTAAAAGCACACAAGCGATTACTACCATAAGAGTTGCGGTGCCGAGTACTTCGCCACCAATAAGTTTAATCACACTACCAATATCAACTTTAAGAAGGTAGTTGAGAATGAATGTAAGGAATGAAATCGATTCGCCACTTTCACGGAAAGGAAGTGTAAGTTTGAAACTGAATAGTGGAAGCACAAGTGCTATAAGTGGAGCAAAAGTCATAACAAGTCGCACAATACGAAGCTTTGACCCTGCAACTGCACTTTTGAAATTGTTTGTTTTATAGTGCATTTTCGCAAAAGCACTTTCTGCAAAATCTGCATCGTCATTAAGACGGTCTTCCCAATTATAGTTAGGAATATTTGTTCCGCATTTAGGACATTCCGCTTTAACATTCCACATTTTAAGTTCGTGTCCGCATTCAGGACATTTAGCAGCCATAAAATCACTCTTTCTATTTAGCGATAAAAATCTTTAATAATTGTATCACAATTATTTTCTTTTTGCAAGTCTTACAACATTCCAGGAAAGAGGTTTAAGGTTAATTGTAAGTGTCTTGCCGTCAAAGTCAGGTTTTTCTGCCTTGAATGGCTTAACAGGAGTAGAAATTGCACTGTTTTCATCTTTTATTCCGTAACCACTCATTTCGATACAGTCAATAACTTCAAAATTTTCAAAATCAAGAAGAGAAACATCAAAAAGAATGTCTTCTTCCATATTTCTGTTAACCGCAAAGATTGTAAGACTTTCTTTATCTTCACTCATAGTTGCAATTGACTCAATATCAGGCACATCTGTAAACTCTTTTGTATCGTGTTTAGGGGAGATTACGCGGGACTCAAGAGTGTAACCACGTCCATAGTTTGAAAGGTGCATAAATGGATAGAAGATTGTCTGTTCCCAACAAGCACCACCGTTTTCAGTCATAATAGGAGCAATAACATTTACAAGCTGAGCAAGACAACCGATTTTAACTCTATCCGCGTGTTTTAAAAGAGTCATAAGCATAAGAGCAACTAAAAGTGCATCTTCAAAGTTATAGATGTCCTCAAGCTGATGAGGGGCTGTACTCCACTTTTCTACAGGAGCACCGTTTGAATGATACCAAACATTCCACTCGTCAAATGAAAGGTTAACAGTATGTCTTGAGCGCTTTTTCGCTTTTATGTAGTCGCAAATGCAGATAACTGAACGAATAAACTCGTCCATTTTCATATTTTTTGCAAGGAAAGATGGTGTGTCGTTTTCGTGATTGCCGAAATAGATGTGAAGTGAAAGGTAGTCAACCTTATCGTATGCTAAATCAAGAGTAGTTGCTTCCCAATCGCCAAATGTAGGCATATCGCGAGATGCACTGCCGCAAAGCACAGTTTCAATAGAGTTGTCTGTCCATTTCATAATTTTTGATGCTTCAGCAGCTGCTCTGCCGTATTCATAAGCAGTTTTATGACCAATTTGCCAGTCGCCGTCCATTTCGTTGCCTAAGCACCAAAGCTTGATGTTGTGTGGCTCTTCATAGCCATGTGAACGACGAAGGTCGCTCCAGTAACTTCCCTGTTTATGGTTGCAGTATTCAACAAGATTTCTTGCTTCTTCAGGACCGCGAAGTCCAAGATTGACTGCCATCATAGGAGATGTGTTTGCCTTTTTACACCATGTTGCAAACTCATTTGTACCAAAAAGATTTGGCTCAGTTACACCCCAAGCAAGCTCAAGCTTACGAGGTCTTGACTCAACAGGACCAACGCCGTCTTCCCAGTTGTAACCCGAAACAAAGTTACCTCCGGGGTAACGAACAATAGGCACATTAAGCTTCTTTACTTTTTCAATAACATCCTGACGGAATCCGTTTTCGTCAGCAGTAGGGTGGTCCGGCTCGTAAATACCGCCATAAACCGCTCTGCCTAAATGCTCAATAAATGAGCCATAAATTCTTTCGTCAATTTTCGCGCCTGTAAATTCAGATACAAGCGACATTTTTGCTTTTTTCATATTATATAACCACCTTTTTTGTAATTATAACATTATGGTTCATCATTTGCAATGTTTACATATCAGTAAAAATAAAATTGTTTAAAAAATGGTGTCTGTTGAACGGATATTCATAATAGTTCATAAAAGATTTTGTCATAAACTCCTTGAAAATATTGGTAAGTAATAGTATAATATTATAATATCTGCGACAAAAAATAATTTATGTTGCGAAAAATTTTCAGAAAGGGGCGTTTTCTATGTGTGAAAAGCCAAAGTTTTACATCACAACAGCCATTGCGTATACATCACGCAAGCCACACATCGGTAACAGTTATGAAATAGTGCTCACCGATGCCATTGCGAGGTACAAGCGAATGCAGGGCTTTGATGTTTTCTTTCTGACAGGCACTGACGAGCACGGTCAAAAAATCGAAGAATATGCAAAGGACGCAGGTGTTAGTCCTAAAGAATATGTTGATAAGGTTGCAGGTGAAATTAAGGGCATCTGCGATTTGCTCAACACAACTTATGACCATTTTATTCGTACAACTGACGATTATCACGAAAAAACTGTTCAGAAAATTTTCAAAAAGCTCTATGACCAGGGCGATATTTATAAAAGTGAATATGAAGGTCTTTACTGCACTCCTTGTGAGTCTTTCTGGACTGAAAGCCAGTTAGTTGACGGCAAATGTCCTGACTGTGGTAGAGACGTTCATAAAGAAAAGGAAGAAACATATTTCCTTAAACTTTCAAAATATCAGAAACAACTTGAAGAATTCATTGAAAACAATGAAAACTTCATTTACCCTGAAGCTCGTAAAAAAGAAATGCTCAATAACTTTATTAAGCCAGGTCTTCAGGATTTGTGTGTATCACGTTCATCGTTCAAATGGGGTATTCCTGTTTCATTTGATGATAAGCACGTAATTTATGTATGGATTGATGCACTTTCAAACTATATTACTGCACTTGGTTATGACCCTGACGGCAGTAGTGAAAAATACAATAAATACTGGCCTGCAGATGTTCACATTATTGGTAAAGATATTGTAAGATTCCATACAATTTACTGGCCAATTATGCTTATGGCACTTGGCGAGCCACTTCCTAAACAGGTTTACGGCCATCCTTGGCTTCTTTTCGGCGAAGACAAAATGAGTAAATCTCGTGGTAATGTTATTTATGCTGACGACCTTACAGAGATTTTCGGTGTTGACGCTGTTCGTTACTATCTTCTTTCAGAGATGCCACACGCACATGACGGTTCAATTACTTATGAAGCAATGATTGACCGTTTCAACACTGACCTTGCAAACACTCTCGGTAACCTTGTAAACAGAACTATTGCAATGCAGAACAAGTATTTTGATGGTGTTGTTCAAGCACCTACTTGTGCAACTGAATTTGACGAAGACCTTAAGGAAAGTGCAAAGAAAGCACTTGCAGGTTTTGACAAGTACATTTCAGAATATAAGATGAGTGATGCAGTTGAATGTGTAATCAACTTTGCTCGCCGTTGCAACAAATACATTGACGAAACAATGCCTTGGGCACTTGCAAAAGACGAAGCACAGAAAGAGAAACTCGGTACTGTTCTTTATAATCTTCTTGAGGGTATTCGCGTTCTCTCTGCACTTATCTCTCCAATTATGCCTGAAACTGCAGTTAAGATTGCAGAGCAGTTAAATGTTGCACCTGCAACTTACAAAAGCATTCAGGAATGGGGCGGACTTGAAGCAGGTATCACAGTTGGTACTGCAACTCCTCTTTTCTCAAGAATTGACGGAGAAAAGTTGATTGCTGAACTTCAGGCTAAAAAAGAGGCTGAAGAAAAGGCAAATGCTCCTGCACCAAAAATCGAGGGTCTTGCAGAAATCGGTTTTGACGATTTTATGAAAGTTGAACTTCGTGTTGCAGAGGTTAAGAATTGTGAGCCAATCAAAAAAGCAAAGAAGCTTCTTAAACTTACTCTTGACGATGGCACAGGTAATGACAGAATTGTTGCAAGTGGTATTGCAAAATGGTACAAGCCAGAAGACCTTATCGGCAAAAAGGTAGTAGTTGTTGCAAACCTTAAACCTGCAG
>CALCBQ010000160.1 GCA_937897215.1 uncultured Clostridia bacterium
ATAGATAAATACAAATCTTTATCAGGTTTTGAGAAAGTAATTTTGAGCCCAAAACGAGCAGACAAGCTCATAATCTCCTGAATTGTGTCCTGAAGATGAATATCATCGCCGTTACGGTCAGAAAAATTCTCTTTTACAAGGTTTCTACGGTTGCTTGTGGCGTAAATTACAAGGTTGTCAGTTTTTCCTGCAACGCCACCCTCTAAAATGGCTTTTAATGCACCAAAATCACTGTCATTTGTAGAAAAACTTAAATCGTCAATAAAGATAATGAATTTAAGTGGATTGTCTGCAAGCTCTTCAATAACATCAGGTAACGAGTATAACTGATTTTTCTTGATTTCAATAAGGCGAAGTCCCATTTCCCAGTATTCATTTACAATCGCTTTTATTGTACTACTTTTACCACTACCTGCGTCGCCGTATAAAAGCACATTGTTGCAAGGCTTATTTTGAAGTAATGCCATTGTGTTGTCAATAACCTTTTGTCTTTCTAATTCGTAGCCACTCATCTGTGAAAGGCGCTGTGGGTCAGGGTATTTAACAGGAATAATTTCCTTATCCTTATATAAGAACATTCTGTGAGTAGCATAAATTCCGTAGCCTGTTGTTTTTATTACAGAAATCTTTTTTTCGTATTCTTCTTTTATAGAAATGCTACTATTTTTCCACTGTGGTAACGCTATACTATTGTATATAGACTTGAAATCATCGCATTTTACCTTTGAAAGTTCTTCAAAGAATGAAAGTTCAATTTCAGCTGCATTCTGAATAAGAGGGGACACATTTCCTTTTGCAGATTGCTTTACATATATATTTTCGTCATTAAGTAAAAGCTCGTTTATATATTCGCATAAATCATCTGTTTTCTCATAAAGGGCAGAAACAAAATCTGAATAGTATTTTAAAAATTCATTTTCATTATTGCTATCGCAACCCAACAAATTAATCAGAGCAGATATTCCCTTGTCATTCAATATGGTTTTGAAAATTACGACTGCTTTTGCAGATGTAATAAGATTTTTATATTTTTCCATAAAAACATCCTTTTAAAATACACGACAAAATGTTTACAAAAATTTCCTAAATTAAGTATTGACAATTTGACTTGACAGGTATATAATACTAAATTGCTATATAATGGAGTTATATACTCTTGAGGATTTCGTGTAACACAAAGTGTACCACAAATTACCCAAAAAAGCAAGTATAACTCACAGTAAAATTTAGTAATCTCCACGCCTTATATACTATGTATATAGTATGAGGCTCAGGAATAAAAAAACGAACGGAGAGTGATTAAGCCCTATGGTAAATGTCAAACCGGTAAAACTTGGCAGAAATACCCGTATGAGTTTCTCAAAAATCAATGAGGTTATGCAGATGCCCAACCTTATCGAAGTTCAGAAGAACTCTTACAAGTGGTTCCTTGAAACAGGACTTAAAGAGGTGTTCCGTGATATCGATGCAATTACCGATTACACAGGTAACCTCGAATTGACTTTTGTAGATTATCGTATGGACGATAAGCCTAAGTACACAGTCAAAGAATGCAAAGAGAGAGATGCAACTTATGCAGCACCTCTCAGAGTAACTGCGCGTCTTTTCAACAAGGAAACAGGCGAAGTTAAAGAAAACGAAGTTTATATGGGCGAATTCCCGCTTATGACAGATAGCGGTACATTCGTGATTAATGGCGCAGAACGTGTTATTATTTCACAGCTTGTGCGTTCACCAAGCGCATATTACGGAATGACTCATGACAAAACAGGTAAGGAACTTTACACAACAACTGTAATTCCTAACCGTGGTGCATGGCTTGAGTATGAAACTGACCAGAATGACCTTTTCTATGTAAGAATAGATAAGAACAGAAAGATTTATATCACTACATTCATTCGTGCATTGGGATTAAGCTCAAACGCAGAAATTTTAGATTTCTTCGGTAATGACGAAAGAATTATTGCAACTCTTGATAAGGATACAACTGTTAATACAGAACAGGCACTTATTGAGGTTTACAAGAAACTCCGTCCGGGCGAACCACCTGCACTTGAAACTGCAGAAAACCACTTGAATGGTCTTTTCTTTGATGCTCATCGTTATGATTTATCACGCGTGGGCAGATATAAATATAATAAGAAACTCGGTATTGCTTCAAGAGTAGCAGGTTTCACAGCAAAAGAAATCGTTGTAAGTAATCTTACAGGCGAAATTATGGCAGAGCCAGGCGATGTTATCAGTGAAGAACTTGCATACAGAATGGAGCAAGAGGGTGTTGACACCGTTGTTCTTGATATTGAGGGCAAAGAGGTTAAAGTATTCTCTAACGGTATGGTTGATATCGAAGAATATGTTCCTATGTTTACAACAGAAGAACTTGAAGAAATCGGTATCAACGAAAAAGTTCGTTTCACAGTTCTTATGGAAGTACTTGATAAATGTGGCGACGATAAGGAAGCACTTCTTGAAGAAATGTCTCTCCGTGCTGACGACCTTATTCCAAAACACATTATCAAAGAAGATATTTTCGCATCAATCAACTACCTTAACGGCTTGGCATCAGGTGTGGGCGTAACAGATGATATTGACCACCTTGGTAATCGTCGTATCCGTTCAGTTGGCGAACTTCTTCAGAATCAGTTCAGAATTGGTTTTGCAAGAATGGAAAGAGTTGTTAAAGAGAGAATGA
>CALCBQ010000161.1 GCA_937897215.1 uncultured Clostridia bacterium
TATTACTCCCTCAGTCTGCTTCGCAGACAGCTCCCTCAAAGAGGGAGCGGAAAACATACTCATAAAACAACCAGACAAACTCAAATTTACCTACACAATTCAATAAAACAAACAACCACCCTGTTCGATGAACAAGATGGTTGTCATTATACCTTAAATCTTTATTAGAACATCTGAATAACTAATTGTCCGATGAATTTAGCTTGATTTTTCTCTGCCCAATTAAGAACGGCACTATCAAATTTCATTTCTTTCATATAACCGTCCATAACCTCATCAGTTATTTTTGTATATTCCTCTGTGAAAATTGCATTTTTAACTGATGCATACCAAGCATCATCGTTTGCCTTAACATAATACATTACATGGTAACCGTATTCTGTTTCAACAAGGCCAGTGTCCCCTGGCTTACGGCTTGGGTCAACAACCCATTTTGTAAATGCTTCAACATATTGTCCGTCGTCAGCAACTTTTTCATAAAGACCGCCGTTTTCTCTTGAACCGCCATCATCTGTCTTTTCTTTTGCAAGTTTTGCAAAGTTTTCAACAGTTGGATTCTTTTTGTATTCGTCAAGAATTGCCTGAGCTTCTGCTTTGCACTTTGCCTTTTCTGTAGCTGTAACAGGATTTGTCTTGCCATCAGCATTTGTTGTAGTTTCAAACTGAACAAGGATATGTCTTACATCACTTGAACTTACGCTCATATCTTTATGAGGAAGTGCAGTCATATAAATAAGAGTATATGAACCGTCAGCATTCTTGAATGAACCTTTGTCGCCAACTTTTCTTGAATCGTCATAAGCCCATTTTACGAGTTCTTCACTTAATGACTCTAACTCTGCATATTGTACATTTTCTGCGAGAGTACTTTCTTCTGCTTTTACAGTACTCTTGTTATCTGCAGTAAGAATTGCTTTCTGTGCTTCTTTAACGAATGATTCCTCGTCAGTAACTGCTGCAATGAATTTATCTGCGTTTGCTTTTGTATCTGCTGCAGCTTTATCTTCTGCTGTTTTCTTTTCATCTGCAGTAGCATCTCCCTTAACATCTGCAGAAACTGGTACCATAGTGTAAATTCTTGCATCTATAACATTATACTTATCCTGATTATTTTTGTATTCAGTATTGATTTGTTCTTCAGTTATAGCATTTGTTGTATCTTTTTCAAGTTTTTCATAGTATGCAGTTGCAAGATATGACTCTTTCTGAATTTCGCGAATAAGTTTTTCTGAAATACCCTTACCGATTTGTGAATGAAGCCATCTGTCAAGAGAATAGTCATACTTCTTAGCATTTGTACGAGCATCTTCAATGTATTTGTCAATTTCTTTTTCTTGCTCTTCAGTAAGTGTAAGTCCGTTTTCAACTGCTTTAGAAGCACCGAATTTAATTTGAAGCATCTGTGAAATTGCAGCATAACTGAATGCATCTGCCCATGTTGGATTTTCAGGGTTACCCAAATCTTCAAGAGTAAGACCTGTTATTGCTGCAATATCTTCAGTATATTCTTGCTGTGAAGGAGCTTCTTTGTAGTCGTAACCAAGTAAATTTTTACCCATACCTTCGCCGTAGTATGTTTCATACTGATATGCATTACTCTGGTATGTGTTCCATGTGTTATAGTAATAGTAGTTATACTCAGCAACAGTAAATTTGTAATCAGAATCGCCAATTGAAACTTTAAGTGCTTTCTGTGGTGCACCAAAGAAATTAAGAATGCCACCGATTGCACCTAAGCCAATAGCAACTGCTATAACTATTGCAATAACCTTTCCTATAACTTTTTTTGTTTTAGAGATTTTAGGAGACTTTTTAGCTTGCTTTGCTGCTGCTTTAGCAAGTCTTTCCTTACGCTCTTCGCGGTAAATTTCCGCTTGAGTTTTGTTGTTTTCCATCGGGAAAAACCACCTTTACAAACATTTTTGACAATAAAATGAAAAAGAACATATACTTTTTCACATTAACGTGTCTATTTTATACTATTTCAAAGAAATATACAAGTCAAAAATGAAAAATTAACAAATTGTACAAAAAAATATATTGTTTTTTGACATTGTAATAAGAATTTTATGCTTACAATATTGTAAAATTATTAAAAATACTATATAATTAATTTGATTATGTATAGTTTGGGGTTATGCTCAAACAGTAAGGAGATTATGTGTATGCAATTTATTGTTTTTGACGTTGGCGGAACAGCCATTAAATTCGGTATAGTTAATGAAAACTTCGAAGTTCTTTTCTCAGAAGAATTTCCAACCAACACATATAAAGATACTGACAATATGGTAATGCGCGCTATGGAAGCAAAACTTAAAGAGTATGAAGGTCAGTATGATGCAATCGGCATTTCAACTGCAGGTCAGGTTGACTTTGCGAATGGTGTTATCCATGACGGTGTTGGCAATATTCCAAACTATAACCACTCAGACCTTCGTGGTACATTCGAAAAGAAATTTGGAGTTCCCGTAGCAGTTGATAACGATGTTAACTGTGCAGCAATCGGCGAGGCACATTTTGGTGCAGCAAAAGGAGAAAACGACTTCCTTTGCCTCACTTACGGAACAGGCGTTGGCGGTTGTATCTATATTAACGGCGATGTTTATCGCGGTTCAAAATATGCAGGTGGCGAGTTTGGTCATATGGCAACCCATAAAGACGGCAGACCTTGCACTTGTGGCAGAATTGGTTGTTATGAAGCATATGCGGCTTGCCGTGTATTCACAACATCGGTTTCAGAGCGTATGGGCAAACCAATGAATGGTCGTCAAATTTTTGAACCTGAAAATCTCCAGAACCCAATTATTAAAGAAGAAATTGATAATTGGGAGGACGAAATTGCTTTAGGACTTCGTAATCTTTGCTACATCTTCAACCCAAGTCTTATTGTGCTTGGCGGCGGAATTATGTCAGAGGATATGCTTATTAAAGATATTAATGAAAAGGTTCAGGCACAACTTGAGACAAATTACAAGCATGTTCGCATTGTAAAAGCACAGCTTCGCAATAAAGCTGGTATGCTTGGTGCTGCTTGGCTTGCAAGTGAAAGATTAAAAAATTGGAATAAATAATTATGTTTTTTAAAAAGAAACCATTTCCCGAAAAATGCGAATACTATAAAATTCCTTTTGTTGATTTAAGCGTAAAGCCTGAAAATATTTCAAAAGACTTAGAATACCTTTTTGAATATTCGGTTATAGATGATAATTCAGCATATTTAGGGCATCCTGATTCTGTCCTACTCAACAATGGCGATATTCTCACTTTTTATCCCAAAGGACACGGCAAAGGTGCAATACTTTCAAAAATTAGTGATAATGGTGGTATCTCTTATGATAAGGAAATTGAAAACCAACCAATTTCTTGGGAGAAATCACTTGAAACACCAACTGTCTATCGTTTGCAGTTTAAAAATGGAGAAGAAAAACTGATTCTCGTTTCTGCAAACTCTAAATGGCCGGGAATGTCAACCCCCGGTGGATTTAACAGTTCAGTTTCTCTTGATGAGGGTAAAACGTGGACAGAATTCAAGCGTTTTTGGGATAATGACAGTGAAATGCCACTTATTCCTATTGTTGCTATGGCTTCGCTTACCAGACTTAAAGAAAATGGCGAGTTTGTTGATAAATGGATGGGTATTTTCCACGACCATAGATTTATAAATTATAAAACCATCCTCACATTTAATGAAGATGGTAATTATACTTGGTCAAAACCTGAACCATATCTTTCAAAGTATCGTGATATTGAAACATATGCAGGTATTTGTGAAGTTGAGTGTGTCCGTTCAGATAAGGGTGTGGGCGATGAACTTTGTCTTATTGCCCGTTGCAATAAAAAACGAAATACATCACTTTTATTCTTTTCACAAGATGAGGCGAAAACATGGTCAAATCCTGTTGAAGCCCCCGTTACGCTTAATGGCGAGCGTCATAAGGCAGAATATACAAACGACGGTCGTCTTTTTATCACTTTCCGTTCTATTGAAAGAAACAGAAAAATGGTTAAAAAGATGCGAAAAGACGGCGGTATGAAGACCTGGTATTCTGAAGGTTGGGTTGCTTGGGTAGGCACTTACGAAGACCTTAAAAACGGTACAGAAGGTCAGTACAGAATTAAGATTGCCCATACATATCTTGACCATCAATATAAGCCTTCACTCAGTGCTAACGCAGACACAGGCTACTGCGGAAATGTAGTGCTTAAAGATGGCACAATAGTAACATCTTCTTATGGTATTTTCTCGCCCGAAGAAAAAGAAAATGGCAAATATGATACAGACAAAGGTAAACAAAAGAGAAAAACCTTTATTGTATCAAAACGAATTAAATTAGATGATGTTGAAAAACTGATATAATAAAAAATAACTGTCGGTTGAATGTAGCCGACAGTTTTATTTTAAAACTTGAGTTTGTAATTTTTCCATCAAAAAACTGCCGAGGGATTTCCTCGGCAGTTTTACTTATATTTGCTTTATTCTTTATTTTTGCTTGCAGCTCTTTGAATTGCCTTGATACATTCAACGATTGGAATAATGAGAAATGCAAGGCCGAGAGAGATTGCATATTCTGTAAATGAAAGTTGTGTGAATTCAAACATATTTGCAAGGAATGGAATTTCAACAACTGCTGTTGTAAGGATGAATGAACCAATCATAGCACCATAGAGAGCTACATTGTGGTGTCCTTTGAATACCATTGCTACTGCTGAACCACGTTGTGAACGCATATTGAATGAGTGGAACACTTCACACATTGCCATTGTAAAGAATGCCATTGTCATACCGTCTTCACTATCTGCAATGTTACGAAGAACAAGATGTCCTGTTTCAATGTATTCGCCAATATAGAATGCAATAACTGTAAGAATTGATACGATTACACCTTGATAGAAACAATCAAAGCCAAGTCCGCCTGCGAAGATACCGTCGTTTTTACTTCTTGGTTTTCTTCTCATAATATTTTCTTCTGGCTTTTCAAGACCGAGTGCAAGTGCTGGGAAACAGTCTGTTACAAGGTTAATGAAAAGAAGATGCGGAGCACGGAGAATTGTAAAGTTCATAATTGTTGCAAAGAAGATTGAAACAACTTCTGAAAGGTTTGAGCCGAGAAGGAACTGAATTGCTTTACGGATATTGTCGTAAATTCTTCTGCCTTCGCCAACTGCTGAAACGATTGTTGCAAAGTTGTCATCAGCAAGAACCATATCTGCAACGTTCTTTGTAACGTCAGTACCAGTAATACCCATACCAACGCCGATATCTGCGCTCTTGATTGATGGAGCGTCATTAACACCGTCGCCTGTCATAGCAGTAACGTAACCCTTGTTTCTCCAAGCATTAACGATTCTTGTTTTGTGTTCCGGCTGAACACGAGCATAAACACAGATATTTTCAACGATTGCTTCAAACTCTTCATCTGAATACTTATCAATGTCTGCACCCATCATTGCCTGACTATCGTCAGTAAGAATACCAAGTTCGCGTGCAATTGCTTTTGCTGTATTGATATGGTCGCCTGTAATCATAATTGGTTTAATACCTGCGCCACGGCATTCAACAATAGCATCTTTAACTTCAGGACGAACAGGGTCAATCATACCTGTAAGACCAATGAATGTCATATCGTATTCAAGAGATTCTGAATCATATGCTGATGGCTCTGCATCATAGGTCTTATATGCAACTGCAAATACACGAAGAGCTTTGTTACCCATTCTTGTATTTTCTTCCATAATCTTTGCACGGATTTCGTCATTCATCTCAACGATTTCGCCGTTAATATCAGCATGTGTGCACTTCTTGAGAATTTCATCAGGAGCACCCTTTGTAAACTGAACAAAGTTTTTACCCTGTGTATGAACTGTTGACATCATCTTACGTCCTGAATCAAATGGAACTTCGCCAACGCGTGGATATTTCTCAACAAGTGATGCTTTTGGCAATTCGAGAGTTGCTGCATAGTTAATGAGAGCTACTTCGTCCGGCTCGCCTGTACCCTTACCGTTTTCATCAACATCTGCATTAGTGCAAAGAGCCATTGCTGTTGCCAATTGTTCTTCATTTGGAGCATAGTGGTCAACAACTGTCATAACATTCTGTGTAAGAGTACCTGTTTTATCTGAACAGATAATTTGAGTACAACCGAGAGTTTCAACGGCTGTCATTTTACGGATAATAGCGTTCTTCTTTGACATATTTGTAACACCGATTGAAAGAACGATTGTCATAACCGCTACAAGTCCTTCAGGAATTGCAGCAACTGCAAGTGCAATAGCAGTAATGAAAGAATCAAGTGCTACATGGAAGAATTCCGGTTTAACATCAGGAAGAATGTATTGAGTAAGAATATTGTATGCAAAAATAACAACACAAACACCGATAACGAGCTTTGTAAGTACTTTTGAAAGCTGTTCGAGTTTGATTTCAAGAGGAGTTTTGCCTTCTTCTGCAAGTGTAATTGCATTGGCAATTTTACCCATTTCAGTATCCATACCGGTAGCAACTACAACAGCTTTACCGCGGCCATAAACAAGAGTTGAGCCCATATATGCCATATTCTTACGGTCGCCGAGCGCTACTTCATCACTATCATTTTTACCCATAAGTGCATTTACGAGTTTTGTAACAGGTACAGATTCGCCTGTAAGTGCCGCTTCTTCAATTTTCATACTTGCGCATTCAAAAATACGGCAGTCAGCAGGAATAGCGTCGCCTGCATCAAGAAGAATAACATCGCCCACAACTAAATCTTCACTCTTAACGGTTTCAATTTTACCGTCGCGAAGAACTTTTGTAGTTGCCGCAGACATTTTCTGTAATGCTTCTACCGCTTTTTCTGCCTTGCTCTCCTGAACAACACCAAGAATAGCATTGATAAGAACAACCACAAGAATGATTATCGAGTCAGTTGGAGTTACAAATCCGCCTGCTTCAATCATTTCTGTTACAGCAGAAATTACAGCCGCAACGAGCAAAATGATAATCATAGGGTCCTTAAGCTGGTCCACAAAGCGTGAGAGCATTGAAACTTTCTTTGCCTCAGCCAACTTGTTTTTTCCGTTTGCCTCAAGACGCGCAGCAGCTTCAGCAGACGTTAAGCCCTGTTCAGAACTTTTTACTTCTGCAAAAACTTCATTTACATCATGAAGATAATGTTTCATAAAAACACCTCTTTTTATTTCTTTGCTTTCGCAATAAAATTATACATATTAAAACAGACCCTCGACAATAAAAATAAAGTCGAAGGTCTTGCAATCCTGAATAAATCAAGCATTGATAACCAGCCCGAAGGCGTTATGTTGATTATCAAATATAGCTACTCCCCTTACGGTTTTAACAATTTTACCATATTTAGAAAAAACTGTCAACGAAAAAGAATATGCTTTACACAACTTTTATTGTTTGTTAATCCTCAATTAACACAACTTATTAATAAGCACCAGCAATTGTAATTCTAAAGATGTATCTTGCAAAAACACATTTATAATGATAAAAAAGCACAACATAACAGTGCTTTAAAGCATAACAAATATAGGGGTATAGCTCAGTTGGTAGAGCAGAGGTCTCCAAAACCTGTGAAGCATATTTTATTTCCGTCTATTCAAAATCGCTTATAATCGTAAAACCCCTTATATATCAAGGATTTTCGCACTTTTTGATTTTCACTATTTTTCACTTATCTTCACTTGAATTCACTACCTTTAACGCTTAAATTGGTACATTTTTGGTACATTTTTGCTTTAAAAGCATTGATTTATATGAATTTATGTGGTATAGTAAAACTGATAGGAGGTTTTATTATGTCTAATCCACGTGTACATCAAAGAAAAGATGGTAATTATTATTTTAATCTTAATGGTAAAAAATATGTCAAAGCAACACGAAAAGCTGCTGAACAATATTATACCGAACTTAAAAACAATGTAAAACAACGGAAATTAGTTGAAGACTATGGCAAAACTAATATTGAAACACTTGTCACTGATTGGTTAGAGATTCAAAGAGGTATTGCTAACAAAGCATCAACATTCGACCGCAAAGAACAGATAGTTAATCATCAAATTATTCCATATATTGGTAAAGTTCAAGTTATAACTTTAACATCAACAAAAGTTCAAAAGTGGTTAAATGACCTTTCAAATGATGGTTTCAGCAAGTCGACAATTAAGAAAGCAAAAGAAACCTTAAAAGCTGCCTTAAGGTTCCACAAAGTTCTCAAAAAATATGAAGACAATCCGTTTGAAGATGTTAAAATCCCTGAAAGTGCCTCATCAAAAGACTCTGACGATATCGTTTTTTACACTGAAAAAGAATTAAACAAAATTTATGAAGCAGCTACCAAAATGCACACCGTATCAGGTAAAAAAGAAAATGTATATCGACTTGGCGATGCTGTCATCGTGCTTGGTCAAACAGGTATGCGTTCAGGTGAATTTCTAGCTCTGACATGGGATGATATTGACTTCAAAAACAACACAATTTCTATAACAAAAACAAGACAACATGTAAAAAATCGCAATAAAAAAGCACCCACGGACCCTAATTACGTGGATGTTATAAATAAACCAAAAACTAAATCAAGTATAAGAACAATCCCTATGAGTAAAAAGTGTAAAGAAGCACTTGAACGACTTCATAATCTCAACGGAGATTTTGAATATGTTTCTTCCACATCAGAAGGCACACCTATCACTGTAAGAAACTTTGCAAGAATGTTTGAAAATATTCTTTATGCAGCGGAAATGGATAAAGCCGTCGATGAAAAAGGAAAGACCGTAAATAAAATTTACGGTCCTCACTCTATGCGTCATTCATTTGCTACAAATCTCATCAACAAAAAAGACGCGAATATTGCTATTGTTTCCAAACTGCTTGGTCATGCGGATGTAAGTGTTACGATTAATAAATATGTACATACTAAAGATGAAGATAAAGTGAACACAATTAAATTGTTGGATTAAATATAAAACACTTTGTTCTCATACATAACAAGCCATTCTTTTAATGCTGAGGTCGTTACGTAGTAACGGCCTCCTATTTTTGTTGAAGGGAAAGCTGTTGATTTTAAAAGGTCATATGCCCTATTGATGCCGCAACGCATCACCTGTTTTAACTCTTTAGCTGTAAGAAGCTCGTTTTCAAGATTTTCAAATGAATAGTTATTACTAATTTTCATAAAGAATTCACTCCTAAATAATTATTTGTTTTAAATATGAATTATTTTTTGAAATTAATTTTTCAAATATAAAAATTTAAAAATCTTGTTATTGATAACGCATAAGTAACACTCCTTTTGTGATTATTTGCTATAAATATGAAAGATTACTTATGCTTGTTTTTTTCAAATATAGAAAAAAATGTGAAAATTTAAAAAAATTAAAAATTTTATAAAAATCAAAAAAAGAAAAGAGACGCTGTAATAAATACAACGCCTCTCCCCTCGGTGTAAAATAAAACAGAAAGGTTAGAAAAAAACAAAACCTTAATTAAGGGCATCTATTTTAATCCCGCTTCATTTAACCACCAACTCCTCTCGTGTGTTGATTACAATATTATTATGATTTTTACAATCAACACACAAACGAAAAAAGCATTATCCTTATCAGATAACATTTCTTTTCGTATATATGGTATTCTTTCATACTTCTTATATAAAGGAGTGATGATATGAATAGAATTTTTATCACAGTTAATGGTGTTGAGCATGAACTAAACCCTGATGATTTCAACGAGGTTTTGAAAATTTTACGAAAAAATAAAAATTATGATTGTTTTATAAATATTAAAGATAACTACATCGGACTAATATGGCCCGACTCCAATGCAGTCTGTAGTTATATGTGTGTATTTATGGATTAAAACGCCACTCTATACGAGTGGCGTTAACTTTAGTTGCTTCGTATTTAACCCTTGAATGCACCTTTGTGAATTCGAGAATCATAAGTATCTATTATTTCCTTGTTTAGCATTGCAGTCATCCTCTGTTCTGTTTATAAACACTATCATTTCATCCGTGTTGATAAACATAAGAACAATTTTGTTTTCCATATGAAATTCATACAACTTTTGATAGAAGAAACTATCGAAATAACGACTTAGCTTTTCTGCTTCATCTTCTGTGTAGTTGTAACAATGAACAAACACTATCGGAACATTGTAAGCATCATCAATCACCGCAAACTTGTATGCATGGTCATGAATGTTTATATAATTCCTGCCGTAATACAACTTCTCATTAGCATTCATTATCCGCTTCAGGTCTTCCGTATTTATCATAGATTCACTCCTTTGTAAATAATAATGTTTTATTAAATATTAACTTGTGACCTCTATCCTCCTATCGTATTTATTTACAATAAGTGTGTTAGTTGAACAAATACCACAAACAAAAAAGCAACCTATATGTGGGTTGAAATATTTGTTTTCTAAATTTCTCAAAAAATCAAATTGCAAACGGAGCACACAAGAACTGACTATCCCCTACAAAATTAAAGACTAGTATATTTTAAATATCTATGTTACAATTGGCTTAAACAAATTAGAATCAATGGAGAAATTAAAATGCATAAGGTTTTTGGGATAAAAGAAGATGTGGTATACATAGATAGAGAAGGTGCATATTTAATCCCTGTTCTTAACAATAAAATTGGTGTAATAAAAACTGATAAAGGTTATTTTTTGCTTGGCGGCGGGTTTGATAAAAACGAAAGCTACGAAGAATGCATCAAAAGAGAATGCCTTGAAGAAACCGGTTATACTGCTGTGATAAAAGAAAAAATATGTTCTGCTGAAACCTATACTACACATCCTAAATTAGGTTATTTCCATCCTATTCAAAGTTACTACATAGGTGAACTCAAAGAAAAAGTTTCCGAACCAATAGAAACAGACCATATTTTAATGTGGTTTAAATATGACGATATAAAAGGTAAGATGTTTACTGAAATGCAGAATTGGGCGCTGGAGCAATGTGCTAGAATGTTAAAGGAGAAGAATTAATATGATATTTGGAATGCCTACATTAATAGAAACGAAATCACTTGAAGAATATGCATCTCTTTGCAATGAGTTGGGATTGAGTTTTATTGAACTCAATATGAACATGCCACAGTATCAACTCAACAAAATAAATGTTGAAGAATTCAAAAGAATAGCACAACAATATGGTATATCATATACTATTCACCTAGATGAAAATCTTAATTTCAGTGATTTCAATCCCTATGTTGCATCAGCATACATACGAACTGTAACAGAAACTATTGAATTGGCTAAAGAGTTAGATGCATCTATTCTCAATATGCATTTATCAAAAGGTGTATATTTCACCCTGCCAGATAAAAAAGTATATTTATTTGATGAATACAAAGAACAATACTTGCAGAGTGTAAAAGATTTTTGTAAAGAATGTGAATCTGCAATTGACAATTCTAACATTAAAATCTGCATTGAAAATTGCGATGGCTATACAGACTTCAACAAGGATGCTATTGACCTTTTACTTGAAAGTCCTGTGTTTTGTTTAACATTCGATGTGGGTCATAATTATGGTATTGGTGGCAGTGATGAGCCAATTATAATGGAACACAAAAGCAAGTTGTGTCATATGCATTTACACGATGCCCTAGGTCGACAAAACCACATGGCACTCGGAACTGGTGAACTTGATATTCATAAATACTTGAATTTGGCTGAAAAATGTAATTGCCGAATTGTTCTCGAAACAAAAACCATTTCAGGATTAAAACAGTCTGTACAATGGATTAAGGATTATTTAAAATAAAATATACAAACAAAAAATGCCTATGAAGTTAGAAATCACTCCTAACCTCATAGGCTTTTTCTAGTGTATTAAACTTGAAAATTATAACTCATCTAACATCGATTCAAATTTTGTCTTTCTGCCAAATGTATTTTTCTCGATATCATCCAACGAATTAAATATATGCTCAACCCTATTAAAGAACCATTTAATGGATTTCAATGCTTTATCATACATTTCATCATTTCTTAATTCTTCAAACGAGACAAAACGATTTTCTCCATATTTAGCTTTTAATTCTCTTGTAACCTCAATATACTCTTCATCTTGTTCCGTGTATCGCACATCATTCTCATAACAATAATGCAAATAATCTGACATATGTGACAATATTGTGTTTTCGTATGAGTTTTCTATACGCAGAGCTATCTTGGTTTTACCTTCATTAGTCAAGCGTATGCGAACCCCCGAAAATATTCTTTCAACCAACCAGCTTTTAGACTTATTATTCTTATTGTACTCTTTACAAATATTGCAAACTGGCTCATATAATATGTTTTTCATGAATCTATCAGGTTGCAACTCACATAAAATATCTAAATAATCAGTTGTTAGTCTGCCAGCACTTGATTTTAACCACGATGTGACAAATCGTTTTTGTTCTTCATCACTTAATTGAGTAGTATAAACCGCTGCAAAATACTCTTGAAATGAACGATGCGAAAACCGGTAGTTAAGACCCTCATGCACTAATACACACACTGCTTTTACCATATCATTTAGATAATTAATTTCACTAAAATCATCGTATAAATATGTTTTTTCTTTCGCTCTAGTAATATTTTCTATAGCTATTTTTTCATTAAATTCATATTGATTTTTGAAAAATGACCTAAAACAAAAATAAGAAAAGACTTTCTTGAAATCTTCATATCCCAATCCCGAAGTAATTTCTCTTTTATATTTTCCTTTTTTGGTTGCATCATGCCTATGAAAAAGTGTTGAAAATGCCTGTTCATAAAAATCTGTTTTATTATCAGGAATGGAAATCCTTTCCTCAAAAGTCATCAACATGATTGTTAATAGTAATGGATTCGATGCAAATGATTCATATTTATCATATAGTTCTTCTTCTAATTGTTTGTAAAATTTCTGTTTCAATTCTTCATCATAATCCAATTTTGAAATCAAAGACAAAGCTTGTTGCTTATTTAAAGATAACGATGAGCATTCAGTAAAATCAGACCACCCCACAAATTCTTCTAATGGTCGAGAAGATACAATAACATAATTTTCAGGATACTTATTGCTAAAATCAATTATTTCTTTTGTCACTTTTGAAGATAATGAATTTTTCACTTCATCATACCCATCGAACAAAACCAAATAACACCCCGTTTCAAGACTATACTTAAAGTATTCTTTTTCTAACTTGAATCCAAAAATACACAATGTGTCATAAACATAATCTTCTATTGATATATTATCCTTTGGAATCTCATTTAATCCTCTTAATTCTATCAAAACTGGTATCAATTGTGTATTACTAATTGCATTTAAAAAACAATGTTTCATCAACATGCTCTTTCCTATACCGCCAGTACCTGTTATTATTATTTTATGTCCAATTGATAGGATATTATTCACATTTGATGTATCAACGCGCTTTCTACCATTTTTAATATTGATACGTTCAAAAAACGAATATAAATGATGAGGTGTTTGGCCATACAAAATCGTCTTTGCCATGCTAATATTCTTTTCAGATTCTGTTAAATACTTTTCAAAAGCAATTCTAAAGTCAATTTCACCTTTGTTCAAACTATCTTTACATTTTTGTGTAATTTTTTCTAAAACGGTTTTTCCTGCGCTTGTAGCTAAATTACTTATGACATTAGCAGTTATTTTATTATAATCTAATTCATCCATACAAAAATCTCCTTTAACGCTTTAGTAAGAATTTCATTCCCTGACATATTACATATCGTTATAAACCTATTTTTTGTGACAAAAAATTGCAATTTTCTTTCGTTTTACTTAATTGTTCTCATTATACTTTCATTGCAGAAAGGCAAAAAATAACTTTACTTTTTCTCCTTTCAGAGTGATATATAGAACACCCTGAAAGGAGATTTTTTTATGACAACTTTAGAAAACTTGTATTACGGAAACATCGAATATGCCAATAAATACATAAGGCGTGATGGTGAGTATTCAAAACTTAGAAACCTATCTATACAGAATGAAGATAAATTAGTGCCTACGCTCTCAAAAGAACAAAAAATCACATTTGAAAAGTATAAGGACTGCATCAATGAAATGACTAATATTACAGAAAAAAGTCCTTCATACAAGGTATCAAACTCGGCATAAAAATCACCACCGAAACCTTCCTCACCGACTCTCAAAAATTCAATGAAATATAAAAATTGCCTATGAAGTTATCACCAACCTCATAGGCATTAATTCTATTATATTAACAATGGTCAAGGCATATTAACAATGCCTTCAAAAAATCCTCATCATTTTGTAATGTTCTCTTTTTAGGCCCTTTTGTTCTGTTGCCTGCCATACGCTCCTTTTTGCCTATAAAACGGGTGAAAA